>JBBAFX010000028.1:0-14396 GCA_041655195.1 Trueperaceae bacterium | reverse complement strand
TCCGCGCCGGTGGGGTCAGCCACGTTGGTCACGGTGACGCTGCCGCCATGCAGTTCGACCAGGGTGCGCACGATGGCCAGCCCAAGGCCGCTGGCACCGGCTGGTGGCGCGCTGTAGTTAACGTCCTTCTCCTGGAAGTACCGGTCGAAGGCGCGCTCGGCGGCTTCCTCGGAGAGGCCGGGGCCGGTGTCCCTCACCCTGATCAGGTACTCCGCACCTTGCCGTTCCAGCGTCACGGTCACCGTGCCACCCTCGGGGCTCACGCGCAGCGCGTTGTCGAGGAGGTTGCCTATCACCTGCGTCATGCGGTCCGGGTCGACGTTACGGAGCGCCTGCCCGGACGGCAGCAGCAGTTCTCCCCGTACCTTCTGCGCGGTGAGGCGCGACTGGTAGTCGTCGAACACATCGGCCACCAGCGTGCCCAGGTCGACCGCTTGGCGTTTGAGCTGTAGCCGGCCGGCGTCCGCCAGCGACAGGATGCGCAGGTCCTCCACCAGGCGCGAGAGGAGCGCGGCGTTGCGGTTCAGGCTGCCCACCTCGCTCGCGTCTAACGGCACCAGGCCGTCCTGCAGCGCCTGCAGCCTGAGCGTCAGGGCGGTGAGGGGCGTGCGCAGCTCGTGAGCTATGTCCGCGATCATGGCTTTGCGTTCGGTCTCGTAACTCTCCAGCGAGGCGGCCATGCTGTTGAAGTTCTCGGTTAGCTGCTCCGTCTCGAAGGTGTTCAGCCTGCGCGTCTTGGGGGTGGGCACGCGGACGCTTAGGTCGCCGCCGGCCAAGCGGGTGGTGGCGCGCGACACGCGCTCTATGGGGCGCGCCACCAGTCTCGAGAGCCAGAGGGCAAGAGCGAGCGACATGGCGGCGGCCAGCGCCACTCCCACCACGAACGCTTCGTTCTGGAAGCGGTTGAAGGCGCGGTACGAGAGCGCGAGGCGGTCGTTGTAACTGCCCTGCTCCTCCACCGCGCCTGGGTAGGGCGAGCCGTGCTCGCCGCCCGGGGGCAGTGGCGCCGGTCGTTGCGGGTAGAAGAGGCCCGTGACGCCGTCAGGTAGGAACGGTCGCGGGTGCGGCACCCGCGCGCGCACCTCCTCGGGTAGGTCGTAGAAGCGGCGCCACTCCGCCCAGCGCTGCGTGCCCGCTATGACCAGCAGGGTGAGGACCATGGTGCCGAGCATGGCCAGCGCGAGCTGGATGGAGAGGCGCCGCACTTACTCCTCCGCCAGGCGATAACCGACGCCGCGCACGGTCTCAATAACGTCCGTGGCGCCCTGCTCACCGAGCTTTTGGCGCAGGTTCTTCATGTGCACGTCGACCACACGTTCCAGGGCGTCGCTTTCGGGCATGGCTTCCTCGAAGAGCTCGCGGCGGGTGATGGCGCGCCCGGGGGTGGCGGCCAGGTGCCTCAGGATCTTGAACTCGCTGAGGGTCAACGCCGCGTGCGCGTTACGTACCGGAACGCGCACGCGGTAGTCGTCGATGACGAGGTCGCCCACGCGGAACTGTTGACCGGTGGCCTCTGCGGGCGGGTTGCCGCGGCGCAGTACAGCCCGCACCCGCGCGAGGAGCGTGCGGGGGTTGAACGGTTTGGTTATGTAATCGTCCGCGCCGAGCCCCAGGCCGACCAACTCGTCTGCTTCCTCAGCCCGGGCGGTGAGCAGTATGACGGGCACCTGCGGGCCGGTGGTGTCCGACCGGACCCGCTTGAGGACCTCGAGGCCGTCCAGCTTAGGCAGGCCGATGTCGAGGAGGATCAGGTCCGGCCCCGCGGCGCGCCACAGCTCGAGCGCGCGCACGCCGTCACCGGCGCGCTCCGTGTGGTAACCCGCGTCCTTCAGGTAGAGCTCGATCATCTCCACGATGTCGCGGTCGTCCTCCACCACCAGTACGCTCTGCACGTCCCTTGCTCCTACTCTTCCGCGGTCATGGTCACCGCGCTCCGTACGGGCCGGCGCGTCCGGGGGTTCTCGCGGTACGTGACGATCAGGTCAGCTACGTCCGTGAGGAGGTCTATACGCCTGATCTCCACGCTTTCAACCTCGAGCCCGGTCCGCGCGCGGAGGTCGGCGATGAGCTCCGGGCGTTTGCTGGGCACGATCAGGTCGAGACGCTCATAGCGTACCGGTTGACGCTCCGCGAAGCTGAAACCCCAGCCTTGCTCGACGAGGAACACGACCAGCAGCACGAAGGCGTTAGCTACCGCCGCCAGCACCAGGTCGCCGGAGGGTACGAGCAGGGCGTTCACGACGGGCAGCGCGATGACGACGAAGAGGTAGGTCATCTCGCGGAACGAGGTCTCCTCCGTGCGGTACCTGAGCACGGAGAAGATCGCGAAGAGCCCGAAGCCCACGCCGAGGCTGAGTTCGCTGCGCGCCAGCAGGGCCATGACGTGGTACACCACGACGTTGAAGGCCAGGTACGAGAACGTGAACTCGCGCTTGGGGGGGCGCCGGTAGTAGATGCCCGCCACCAGCACTAGCGCCGCCGCGAGGTTGAACAGCGCGCCGGTCAGGTACGAACTGACGTCAGGCATCTAGGGCGCCCCCTTCCGTCAGCCTCTTGAGGTTACGCAGGCGCGGCTTGAAGCGGTTATGGCGCAGGTCGGGGCGCAGGAGGCTGACGCCGATGCAGTACTTACTGAAACCGGACGGCCTGACGCCCAGCGTGCGCAGCCGCTGCATTACTGGCGAGGCGCGGTCGATGCTCGGCTGCTTCACTTCCGCCACCACCGCACCTTCAGCGCCGTACCGGTAACTGCCGTTCGTGCTGAACGTCAGGTCGGTGTCTATGGTCACACGCTCGCTGCGGTGCTTGCTCACTAGCGTTATGCGCTGGTAGGCGTTCCAGAGGGTGGGCGTGAGCGCCGGCCCTTCACCGTCGTCGTCCGTCACGTGCCCGAGCAGCCTGTCAGGCATGACCGCGCCAGTGATCTGCTCTTGCCAGTCACGAACCTCCGCCCGGGTCTTGTCTGTGACGCCCTTGTTGTTACGGTGCTTGACTTCCAGGAACAGTTGACCGGTGGTGAGGTACTGACGTTCCCTGACCTTCACGCGTTCGCCCATGCCGCGGTGGTGGGCGTTGAAGAGGTCGAACGCGGCGGTGTCGAAGTAGCGGGTGAGGTACCGGTGCCGCACGAGGCCACCCACCTCGAGCAGCGAGTAGTGTTCCTGCAGCTCGGCGAGGAGTTGGCCCAGTAACGCCGTGCTGAACACGAACTTGGTGTCCTGACGCCGCATGAGCGCGGCGCTGCCGAGTTCCTCCAAACTTATCGTTGCGTACGCGCCCAAAGACGCTGGTGACGTTGCCATTCTGCTCAGGTTGGCAGGTGGCGCTGAAGCCGCGCTGAAGCGTACGTGTAGGCCATGTGTAGGCGCCTTTGCGCGGGCGTTGGCTCGGTCCCGGGCCCGTAGGGGGCGCCGGTCGCCGGCGGGTTGCCGATTGCGGGACCGAGCCCGAGCATTCGTTACTATCGGCGCATGACCCTGAACGAGTACCAGTCCGGCGCCCGCACCACCGCCCTCTACCCGGAGCACGCCCGCATCGTTTACCCCGCCCTGAAGCTGGCGGGTGAGGCGGGTGAGGTGGCGGAGAAGCTCGGCAAGCTCATGCGCGACGAGGGTTACGTGCCCGGCGCCGCCCTCACGGCGGTTCAGACGGAGGCTTTGGGCAAGGAGCTGGGCGACGTGCTCTGGTACGTCGCTAACCTCGCGGCGGACCTTGGTCTCTCGCTCGAGGATGTAGGCGCCGGGAACCTCGCCAAACTGGCGAGCCGTAAGGAACGCGGCGTGATCGGTGGCAGTGGCGACGACCGCTAGGGAACGGCCGGCTCAGTCCTTACCCGCGAGGAGCTCCTTCAGCACGACCGCCTGGTTGTGTTCCTCGTCCTTGGCGCCGTAAACCAGTGTGAGGTCGCCGTCCTGCAGGAGTCCCTCTAGCTTGGGCATTGCGTCGTTGCCTTCCAGCTCACGGCGGTAGCGCACGGCGAACTCGTGGAATTTTTCGGGGTCATGACCGAACCACTTACGCAACTCTGCGCTAGGGGCGAGTTCCTTGGCCCACCAGTCGATGCGGGCCTTTTCCTTGCTCACGCCGCGCGGCCAGACACGGTCGACCAGCACGCGCGTGCCGTCGCTGCTGGCGGCTTCCTCGTACGCTCTTTTGATGTTGAGCATGCTTCACGTTACCGCCGTGCAGTGAGGGCTTCCGCACGGACCTCACAGTTCTTCAGGTATCTGCTATCAACCGCTTGCCCATGGAAACCACGTCGTCCTGCTCGTATCCCAGTCGGTGGTAGAAGCCGATAACAGCCTCGTTAGTGGAACGCACCATGAGGTTCACCTTGGGGCAACCCGCTTCAACGAGTAACTTTTCGGCCTGCTGCATAAGGGAGCGCCCTAGGGAGAGTCGCTGGTGTGCAGCAGCGACCGCGAGGTAGTAGATCCAACCCCGGTGCCCATCGAAGCCGGCCATCACGCTGCCGACCACTTCCGTACCGTCCTGCGCTACCAGGAAGAGTTCGGGCTGCACGCGAAGCTTGCGCTCGATGTCCTTCCGTGCGTCGTTCCACGGCCGGACGAGGCCGCACTCCTCCCAGAGTGCCACGACCTCGTCCGTGTCCGTGACCGCGAACGGTCTTATCGTCATCATTCAGCTACTGCCAGGGCGCGCTCTCCGCGCTCGAGGTATCAACCACACTTCGAGTAACCGCACGACTCGCACTTCTGGCAGCCCTCCTCGAAGCGCAGCGGCGCGCCGCAGTCGGGGCAACCGCGGCCCTTGTTCAGCACGTTCTCGGCGCCGGCGGTCTCGAGCGCTACGGCCAGCAGATCGGCTTTGGAGGCGACCAGGCGACCGTGGTACGTGCCGTACATGCCGCCGTTGATGCCGCGCAGGGTCTTTATGAGCGCCTCGGCGGGCACGCCGTACTGCAGGGCGATGGAGACCACGCGGCCGAGCGCCTCACTGTCGGCGTTGGCCTCGTCGCCGGCCTTGCCGGAGACGATGAAGACCTCGGTGGGCAGGTCGTCCTGCTTGTTGACGGTCACGAAGAAGCCGCGCTTCTCGCCGGTGGGCAGCATGAGCTTCACGCTGTCGGTGAAGCCTGAGAGCCTGATTGGGCGCTCGAAGAGGGGCTCGCCGGGCAGATACTCGTTGCGGCCGTTCGTCTGGGCGGTGGCGGCCTGCGCTGTGGTGGCTACGGCGATCATGCCGCTCTGGCGCGGCGGCTCGGCCACGACGGGTTGCGCAACGGCGGCTACGGGCGCGGCGCCGGTGGCGGCGCCTCCAGCGGCAGGCGCTGGCGCGGGGCTCTTCTCGGCCTTCGTGTCGCTCTTCTTAGCGCTGGTGGAGAGCACCTGGAAGTCGCGGGAGCCGTCGCGGTAGACGGTGATGCCCTTGCAGCCCGTGCTGAACGCCAGGGAGTACGACTCGAACACGTCGTCCACGGTGGCCTGGTTGGGGAGGTTGATGGTCTTGGAGATGGAGTTGGCGAGCTTCTCGCCGCCGTCGAACGCGCGCTGCACGGCGCCCTGCATCTTGACGTGGTCGGCGGGCGCGATGTCGTGCGCGCAGCGCAACACGCTCTGCACGGCCTGCGGGATGAACGCGAGGCCCTGCACGGAGCCGTGGTTTGCCTGCACTTCCGCCACGACCTTCTCCCAATCCCAACCGCCGTCCTTGTAGAACTCGGCGTGCGGCTGGTGCTCCTCGAGGAGCTCCTGGAAGAGCGGGTGGATGAGCGCGTGGTAATCCGTGCCGATCTTGCGGTAGATGAACGGCGCGAACACGGGCTCCACCCCGGACGAGACGCCCATGAGCATGCTGGTGGTGCCGGTCGGCGCCACGGTGAGCACGGCCACGTTGCGGCGCTTGGTGGTGAGGTCGCTCTTGTCGAACAAGGGGAACGCGCCGCGCTCCTCCGCCAGTTGGCGGGACGCTTCCTCGGCGGCGTTACGCAGGGCGCCGATCATGCCTTCCACGGCGTCGCGGCCCTCCTCGGTGTCGTAGCCGTAACCCATGAGGATGAGCGCGTCGGCGAGGCCCATGACACCAAGGCCCAAGCGGCGCAGCTTCATGCTCATGTCGCGGTTGTCTTCGAGCGCGAACTTGTTGACGTCCAGCACGTTATCGAGGAAGCGGACGCTGGTGGCTACGTCGGCGGCGAAGCCCTCGAAGTCGTAACCCGCCAGGCCGCGGCCGCGTTCCTTGACGTAAGCGGCCAGGTTGAGGGCGCCCAGGTCGCACGGTTCGCCGGGGTAGAGAGGGATTTCGCCGCATGGGTTAGTACTCATGATGTCGCCAAGCTCGGCGCGCATGGGGTTGTGCTCGTTGATGCGGTCGACGTAGATGAGGCCGGGTTCGCCGGTGGCCCACGCGTGCTGCGCGATCTCGTAAAGCTGGCCGTGCCGTTCGTTCTTGGCGCGCTCCATGAACTCGTCGGTTACGAGCACGGAGATGTTGAAGGTGCTGATGTCGCCCTCGGTCTGCTCGCGCTCGAGGTCCTTGGCGGTAACGAAGTCCTTGACGTCGGGGTGGGTGATGCTGAGTGTGGCCATGCCGGCCCCGCGGCGGGTGTTGTGGGTCACGAAGCCGCCAGCGAGGTAGGTCTTGTTCTCGTCCACGGAGAGGTCGAGCGTGAGGGAGCGGCCCGCCTCGGTGACGCTGCGCACGGGCACGTAGTACTCGTCGTAACCGAACTCACCCAGCTCGTACTCGAGGTTCGGGTCGCGGCGCAGGCGGTCGTAACCGCTGGCGGTGAGGTTGCGTTCGCCCCGCATGTAGCGTGACACGTTCTTGCGGGTAGCGGTGAACTCTGACGGGCGTCCCTTAGCGCCAGCCGGCATGGCGGCCATGACCGGGGCGAGGATGGCGGTGGCGTGTGGAAGAACCCACGCCTGCTCGCGCTTCTCGTCGGGCTCATGCTCTGCTGCGGCCGCCAGGCGGGAGCCGACGATGCAACCCACGCGCTCCAGGAAGCGTTCCAGACCCTTGTGGCTCACTACCGTAACGGTGTGCACCGAGTGCTTCGAATAGCGGTCAGTGACGCCGTGGGCAGTGCGGCGCTTGCTCGGAATGCCGAGACCCGCCAGCATGGTGGCGACGTCCTCAGCCAAGCCAACGGAGGCGGTGGAGAGGGCGGGCATGCCGTGGTTCAGCGAACCGTCGGCCTCGAACAGCCCCTTCAGGAAGCTGCCCACCACCGGCCGGGGCGCCATGCGCACGGCCTTGGGAAGCGTGAGCTGCCGGGCCTTGGCTTTCACCAGGCCGTTCGCCTCAAGCCACGCGATCAGCTGCGCGGACTTGGTCACGAAGATGACGCTGGCGTCGCCTTCCTTCTGTTCGGTAAGTACGTCGAGGTCGAAGAGTTCCTTGAAGAGACGCGGGCCCTCTTCCATCATCGGCGAGCCGTGCGCCACGGAGAAGCCCACGCGGCCGGTACTAACGAAGCCGTCGCCCCACAGGTAACCAAGGAAGAACGCCAGGCGTTCGGTTAGCACCTCGGGCATGCGGATGGTCTTGGCGTTGTGGTGCGGGAGGTCAACGGGGCGCAGGGTGACGGGCGCGCCCGTGTGCTGGTCCAGCACCTGGATGACGTTGTCGCCGGCCTGTAACTCCTCGAACGGGACCCAGGCCCGCGTTCCGTCTGGACGCATGATCTTGAGCTTGTGGTTAGGGGTGCCGCGCAGGGTCTGCCCGTTGGCAAGCGTTACGCGCAGCGTTTCAGACACACCGTTGTTGAAGCCGCGGGGGCTGACCTTCCAGCCTTGGTCGGTGGCGACCTTCAGGTGGTGGTCCTGCCAGCCCTGCTGGTGCGAGTCCACCAACTCACTTAGACGCAGCGTGCCGCGGCTGGTGTTGACAAGGGTGTCAGGGTGCAAGCAGCCGCCCTGCCGAATGGCCCTGAGAGTGGGCGCGAAGATGTACCGCAGCGTAGCCACCGGCCCGGCGAACTCCGCGCCACCGAAACCGGCCCAGATCGCGAAGTTGTCGAACACCTCCACGGCGAACGAGGAGGGGCCGCTAGAGGTGCCGCCGGAGCCCGCCACGGGCGTGCCCTCGGCGCGCAGGCCGGAGAGGTCAACGAGCACGTCCTGACCCGCGAGGAGGCCCTTCACCATGTCGGCGGCGGAGCCCCAGATGTCGTCCACGGAGTCGCCCACTGTCCTTACGCGGGCCACGTTACTGGTGCCGCGCTCCACGAAGGTGGCGGAGCGGTAACCGCGCGTGACGTACTCACCGCGCACGAGGTCGAGGAAGGTGCCCGTGCGGACCTTCTCGTAATCGGCGTGCTGCGGGTCGATGGTGAGGTAGAGGCGCCCGACGTGGCCGCTGAAGCGGCGCTTGGGGCCCAAGGGGTCGAGGTTCACGCCGTTACCCCCACCGACCTTAGTGACGAGGGCGAGCTTGGTAGCCAGGTTGAGGACCCAGTCGGTGGTGCCCGACACTTCGGGGCCGCCGTCCTGCACGAAGCAGTTCAGGACGTTGCCGTGCAGCGTGTCTGCGCCGGCCAGAACGCGCCCGCCGGGGCAGAAGCGCTTCGAGACCATCAACTGGTAGAACTGCTCGGCTGCCTCGTCCCGCACGGCCTCGGCTTCGGGCCGAGCCACCCAGTTGGCCACGCGGCGGAACATGTCGATTAGCGACTTATCGTCCGCCTGGAAGTACTGCCGCTTGGCGATACTGATCGCATGTGGATCGAACGCAGCAGCAGGATCTGGGTGGTGTGAAGACGAGTTAGCCATGGCTCTCCTCTCGCCCCAGGTCGTGGCTAACGGCCGGGGCTGCTGATGAAGTGTGCGGTGCTGCGCCCGGACAGTGGCCGGGCAACGGCCGTTTGGGTTGCTCACTACCGCTCGAGCCTGAGCTTACTTCCTGGCGATGATGCTCTCTCGGGCTCGGTACCAGATGTAGTACCCCGGATGCTAGCAGGTACTACCTGGGGCCGTAGTGTCGGATGTAACTGACTCCAGGTGTCGCTTGTTGGCGTTCCCAGGTGGAGCCCCCCGACCGGCTGAACCGTTCACGGAGGATATCACTGCCTGGGCGCAGCGAACAAGGGTTGAACGCTAGCTCTGGACGTTGTATGTGAGCCCGGTACCACATGTAGTACTTTGGCGGCTGTTGCCACGAACGCCGTCCTGGACGCATTCGGGGCGCTCTGAGTCGCTATCGAGCGCGGTGGGGGACCCGAACGAACGTGGCGGACCCGGAGGTCGGGTCCGCCACGAGTTCGCAGGTTGTAAACGCCAGCTGCCTGGCTCTAGGTTATTGGCCCTAGGGTCTAAGCGCTATGTCCAAAGTTCCACGGCCGGGTGCGGCCGCGTGGTTCGTTAGTTGCTCTCGCCGTCCGCGTCGTCAGCGGCGCCGTCGTCTTCGGTGGCGGCTCCGCCAGCAGCCTCGCCGGCAGCCTCGTCGGCAGCCTCATCAGCGCCTTCGTCGGCCTCCGTGGCCGCGCCCTCGTCGGCCGGCGCTGCGTCCGGTTCGACGGTGAAGGTTTCGCTCGAGAGCGGCGTCGGAGTACCCACGATGCTGTGCTCCACGATGTCGGCCTCAGCGCGGCGCTCAGCGAGCCAGTCGGCGCGCTCGGCCTGGCGCTTCTGGGCCAGGACGCTAGCCTCGACCTGAGCACGCACGTCCTCGTAAGCGCGCAGGCGCTCGGGGGTGCGCTCGGCGACCAGAACCACGAAGACCTCGCGCACGGCCTCTTCGGCTTCCGCGTCCTCCGCCTCCGCAGTAGCGTCAGCCGCTTCGGCGGCTTCGGTCTCCTCCACCGGCAGGCGCAGCACCAGCACGTCGGAGACGTCCAGTTCGCCGCCCGGCAGAGCTTCGAAGGCCTGCGTGCTGAAGAGCGCGGTGTCGATCTCGAGTTCCGTCTCGCCCGGCTTCACGAGGCCCAGGTCGACGACCTCGCCTCCGGCAGTGGCGGCAGCGGCTTCCACGTCAGCGCCGCCTAACAGCGCCTGCCTGAACGCCATGGCCACTTCTTGCGAAGCGAAGTCCACCCGCGTCACGAACGCCTCAGCCGGCAACGTGTAGGCGGCGGCGTTGGTGTCGTAGAAGGCGCGCAGCTCGTCCTCGGTGGCGGTGGCGTCGCGGCCGACGTAGTTGAGGGCCGCCTGCGCGATGCCGGCGCGGGAGCCTACCAGCGGCACGCCGAGCGTGTCGGCCGCCTGGTACGCCACCTCGGTGTCGATCACCTGACTGAGCACGGTGGGCTTGAAGAGCCCGACTATAAGGTCAGCCACCTGCGGCGAGAGGCTCTGCTGGATCTGCGGGTTGGTGTAGAGGGCGGAGTCGAGGTCCACAGCGCGGATCTCGACGCCGTTCACCTCGGCTATGACCGGGTTGTCGAAGCTAAGCGGGCTGTTAGCCGGGAAGGTGATGGTGGCCTCGTCGCGCAAGCGGTCGAGCTCGGCCTCCACGATGCCGGACTTCTTAGCGTCCAGCGCGTCCTGCCGCACGGTCTCGGCCACCTCGTCGAAGGGGCGCGTGGTGGCGGGCAGGTACTCCTCAACCTGCACCACGAAGTAGCGCTGGTTGGAGAAGACCGCGTCGGTCATGCCAGCGCCGCGTAGTGCGAAGGCTGCGTTGGCCACGTTGGTGGGCAGGGCGGGCCGGCCCACGGGGCGCGGTTCGGTCTCGCCGCTGGCGGCGCCGATAGCGCCGTCGCGGTCAGCCAGGTCGGTGCTGTACTCGCGGGCGAGCGCAGCGAAGTCCTCGCCGGCCATGGCGCGGGCGCGCAGGCGCTGGGCCAGGGCCTCGTCGTTCACCACGATCTGCCGGGCGAGGATCTGCTCCTCGGTCTGGTAGCTGGTGAGGTGCGACTGGTAGAACGCTTCGACCTCTTCGTCGCTGACGGTTACGTCGCCAACGAGCTGCTCCTCGAACTTGCCGAGGCGGAGCTGCTCCTTCAGGTACTCCCTGAAGGCCTGGTCGGTGAAGCCCGCGCCAGCGATGAGGTCCTGGTAGGCGCGGTCATTACGGCCGCCGGCCACGCCGCGCTCCTCGCGGAAGTCGTTAACGGCGCGGCGAACCTCGCCACCCGACACGTTGATACGCGAAGCGGCCTGGTTGAGGACCGCCTGCCGGGCGATCTGGTCGACCATGAGGCGCTGCAGGTCGGCGCCGACCTCGCCCTCCGTAACGGCGGAGAACAGGGCGTTAGCGCGCGCCTGTTGCACGTCGAACTCATGCACGTTCTGGCCGTTCACGGTCATCTGGACCGGTCCACGCGCCGCGGTGTTGGCGCCGATGAGGCTTAGGCCGGGCGTGAACGAGATCACCATGCCGGCCAGGAGCCCGATAGATACGGCCCACAAGATGATGGTGGTGGTGCGCTTGTTGAACTTCATCTCTGCTCAGTTCCTCCCGGAGCCCCCGGGCGACCTGGTGGCAGGTTCACTGCGTGGAGGCTAGCTATTTGCGGATGATCGTCGCTCGCTGGCCAGGGTGCCGGTTCGGCCGCCGGGTGCGCTAGGCGCCGGAGCGGCGGGCGTGGCGTCCCTGCCGGATGGCTGGCAGCGAGGAGCACGCCCCGGAGTGTACCAGAACGGATGAAGGTTACGTGGCAGTCGGGAGGTGCGCCTTAACTCAGGACTTAGCGAGCGCAGCGGGGAGTGCCACCCAGTCAGGCGCCCACCTGCTATATTGGCGGGTGCCCCGCCGGGGCCCAGTTGTAAGTACGTGCACGCATGCGCCCGTAGCTCAGCCGGATAGAGCGTTCGCCTCCGGAGCGAAAGGCCGCAGGTTCGAATCCTGCCGGGCGCACCACCCCCTCAACCAGCGCTAGCCCCTCACCAGACCGGTAGTCCGGGCTGCTGGCTGCGCAGCCACGGCTGCTCGACCTCCAGCCCGTCACCGCTGAACACGCGCACCTCGTCGCCGCCGACCCGTAACCGCACGGCGTCCACGTCAGCTGGCTGCGTGAGCGTGTAGAAGAGCTGGTTCAGGCGGCCCGCCATGAGCGCCGTGCCGCCGCCCTGCTCGAACTCACGGCTGAGGTCCACCGTCAGCACCCCACCCGAGAGCGCGGCGCTGAGCAGCGTCGTACCCGGCGGGAAGGTCGTGGCGAGGCCACTACCGGCGTCGGGACCGGCCACCAGAGCCTCGACCTGGCGCCTAGCGCGCTCCTCGGGGTTCAGGCGCCCGGCTTTCTGGTGCGTGGGCTCGAGCGTGAAGCTGGTGCCCAGGTCGCGCACGAAGTAAACGGTCATGTCGGGCAGGCGCTGCATGGTGCGCACCGCTATGGCGCCGAACAGCGCCAGGAGGAGGAGCAGGGCCAGCGCCACCACCCTGAGGACTACGGTTCGCATGGCTCCTCGCTCCTCGCTCCCGGCCGGGTCGTTACGGCCGCTTGATGGGCAGGTACTTAGGTTCCCACATGGCGTCCGTTACAGCGGCAGCCACGTCCTGGCCCGGGTCGTGGCGGGCCACGCCGTCCGACACGGCCTGCTTGGCCACCGCCACCGCCACGTGCTTGCTGGCGCGGCGCAGCGCGTCCACGCGCGGGTAGACGGCGCCCTCCAGGAGGCGGCCCGGGTCCGTGTACTCGGACAGCGCTTCCGCGGCGGCGGTGAGCATGTCATCCGTCACGCGGCTCGCCTTGGTGAGGAGAGCCCCGAGGCCCAGGCCCGGGAAGATGAAGGCGTTGTTACCCTGCCCGATTATGTGGTGCTTGCCTGCCTGGATGACGTCAGGGAACGGGCTGCCCGTGGCGACCACGGCCGCGCCGTTCGTCCAGGCCAGCACGTCCTCCGGCACAGCCTCGCTGTTAGCCGTGGGGTTGGAGAGCGGGAACACGATGGGGCGCGGACTGTTGGCAGCTACCGCCTTCACGAGCGTCTGATCGAACGCGCCAGCCTGACCGGAGAGGCCGATGAGCGCGGTGGCCTTGGCGTTCTGCACGGTCTCGAGCAAGTTCGGGGTGCTGCCGGCGAACTCCCAGCCCTCCAGCCGCGCGGCGGACTGAGCCACGCCGACCTTGTAAGGCTCTAGCCCGTCGCGTCCCTCCACCAGGAGGCCGCGCGAATCGATAACGAGCACGCGCGCCTGCGCGTCGGCCGGCGAGAGCCCCTGCTTGATGAGGCCGTTGATGATCTGCTGCGCCACGCCCACCCCGCCGGCCCCGGCGCCGTGGATGACGAAGGTCTCGTCGGTCAGCTTGCGGTGCGTCATGCGGGCGCTGGCCAGCAGGCCCGCCAGCACCACCGCGCCCGTGCCTTGTATGTCGTCGTTGAGGCTCGGCAGCTTGTCGCGGTAGCGGTCCAGTACGTCGAACGCCTTCTGCTTGCTGAAGTCCTCCCACTGCAGCACGGCGTCGGGGAAGCGCTTGCTGAACGCGGTGACGAAGCGCTCCACGAAGTCCTCGTACTCCTGACCCACCAGCCGCTCGTGACGCACACCCAGGTAAAGGGGATCGTCGAGCAGGTCGGCGCGGTTCGTGCCTACGTCCAGCTCGATGGGCAGGGTGGTGGCGGGGTCGATGCCGGCCGCCGCGGTGTAAAGCGACAGCTTGCCTATGCAGATGGCCATGCCCCCGAAGCCCTGATCGCCGATGCCGAGGATGCCTTCCGAGTCGGTGGCCACGGCCAGCCGCACGTCCCGCATGGGGAACTGGGCCAGCACCTCGTCCACGTAATCGATGTTCTGGGTGCTGACCACCAGCCCGCGCGGCCAGCGGTAGATGAGGCTGAAGTTCTGCACGGCCTCAGCCACGGTGGGGGTGTAGATGATGGGCAGCATCTCCTCCAGGTGCTGCTCCAGTAGGGCGTAGAAGAGCGTCTCGTTGCGGTCCTGCAGAACGCGCAGGTAAACGTGCTTATCGAGGCCCGTTACGAAGCGCGTAAAGTTCTGGTAAGCCCGCTCCACCTGCTCTTCCATGGTGGAGATGTGCGGCGCGATGAGCCCGGTGAGGCCGAGCTCCCGCCGCTCGTCGGCGCTGAAGCCGGAACTCTTGTTGAGGAGGGGTAGGCGCGTGATCATGTAGCCGGACAGCTCGGTGGTGAGGTAGGGGTTCCCGTGCTGGTCGACGCGTCTTTCGAACTGCTTCATCTATGTTGCTCCAACTTCGCGCACGTTCAGCCGTGCGCAAGAGATATTGCCGGCCGTTAACCGCGCCGGCGCCGGGTGTACCGACTAAAGGTGTTCAGAGCCTGGCCGAACCCCCCGGTCCAGGCGGCGGCAGAGGCACTACGTCCGGCTCCTGCGCTGGGGTGTCGTCAGGCGAGTCGGGCTCATCAAGCGTGTCCGGTTCGTCAGTTGAGTCAGGCTCTTCATGTGCGGGGGCCTCTTCGGCGGGCTCGGCGCCCGCAGGGTCGTTCAATTCGGCCAAGCGCCGCGCTTCCGCAGCGAAGAACTCGTACTCGTCGTTACCGGGCTCCAGTTCCAGCGCCCGGCCGTACGCC
>JBBAFX010000027.1:0-14472 GCA_041655195.1 Trueperaceae bacterium | reverse complement strand
CTATGCCTTGTAGACGCCGCGTAAGCCAGGAACCAGTACTAACAGTTCTCAATTCGCCAAAGTTCGTCGCCGCTACCCCTTGCCTGCCTACCACCTCTCCCTCGTGGAAAATCGCAAATGATACGTTCCACTTCTCCGGCGACAATTCGGCCCGCAGACGCCAAACACTTCGAGCCATAAACAGCGCCAACGCATCAGGTTCCTGCCGGGTCCAAGGATTAGCGAATGGCATGACTTCAGGATCATGAATGCCAGCCAAGGCAGCCGCAATCAAGCCCGCAATGTCACAATCCTGCTCCGGACGCAGTAACAAACGTGGCGTCCTAAGCTCAAGCTCATGAAACGGCCATACATCAGAAAGCCCCTGCATGAGGCCAGTTTAGCTTCGGAAGGATTAAGGAGCGGGAGAAGACAAGGCGAACTCGCCCTCAGACTTCAGCGCTATTGACTCTCGCTGCATCCACTCCAAAATTGCACTGCTCAACTTTCAAGCTACGCGGTCTAGTGCCCAGATCCGCCCCAAACTGCAGACCCTCTTCCGAATCTACAGGTGCGGCTACTTACTCCTCTTCTGCAAAGGTTTCCGGACCGCCAGAAGAGGTTCTCGGAATTACCGGACTAAAAGCACAGCATTAGCGTTCCTAACAACAGCTACCCAGACAGCTGCCCAATGATCGAGAACATCGGCAGGAACATGCCGGCCACGATGAAGCCGACGATGACGCCGAGGAACACGATGAGCATGGGTTCGAGGGCGGCGGTGAGGCTGTCGACGGCTTCGTCGACTTCGCGTTCGTAGAAGTCCGCCACTTTCTGCAGCATGCTGTCGACCGCGCCGGTCTCTTCGCCGATGGCGATCATGGAAGAAACCATGGGCGGGAACACGTGCGGGTACTTGATGAGCGTGGTGCTTATCTGCTCGCCGCGCTGCACGTTCTCTTTCGTTTCGTCGAGGATGTCCTCCACGATGGCGTTACCGGCGGTGCCTTTGGTGATCTCGATGGATTCCATGATGTTCACACCGGACCGGAGCAGCAGGCCGAAGGTGTTGCTGAAGCTGGCGATGGCGCTCTTCTGGACCAGCGTGCCCAGTACTGGAGCGCGCAGCATCAGGTTGTCTATCGTTCGTCGCCCTTGCGGCGTTCGGTAGAACAGAGCTATGCCCACTACCAACAGGATGATGATGCCGAACATGATGTACCACTGGTACCGCAAGAAGTCGGAGATAGCGATGAGCGCGCGCGTGATGACGGGCATGTCGCCACCCAATTGGTCGAGGATCGAGGCGAACTGCGGCACGATGCCGGTGAGCAGGAACCAGGTCACCGCGAGGGCGATGACCAGCACCACCGTGGGGTACGTGAGGGCGGTTTTGATTTTGCCGCGCAGCGCCGCCTGCTTCTCCATGTACGCAGCTATGCGGTCGAGGATGCCGTCGAGGTTGCCCGACACCTCACCCGCACGGACCAGGTAGATGTACAGCTTGTTGAACAGCCGCGGGTGCTTGGCGAGCGCGTCGGAGAGCTGCAGGCCGGTCTCAACGTCCTCGCGAACGTTCTTCAGAGCGTCCTTCAGACCTTGCTTCTCCGATTGGCGTTGGAGGATAGCCAGGCTCTGCACTACCGGGAGACCGGCGTTGATGACCGTGGCGAACTGGCGCGAGAAGATTGTGATGTCGCGGACGGTGGGGATGCTGCCGAAATCGAGCCACTTGGGTAGCTTGATGTCGGCCTGCAGACCGGTCTTCGGCGCCTTGATCTCGGTTACGAAGTAACCCTTCTGGCGCAGTGCGTTCGCTACCTCTCGCTGCGACGCGGCCTCGGTGGTACCCGTTATGACCTTGCCGCTGCGATCGCGCACCTTGTAGTCGAAAACCGCCATCCTGCCTCCTCTTACTCCAGGCTGGACCCGTCCATGCTCACGAGACCTCATCCAGGCTGCACGCCAGACTACCTAAAGCCTGCCCGTGTCGGCTGGCAAATCGCTCACTTTGCACGTGCCTTGCGCCGGACCTTACAGTACCCGACCGAACGGGGTGTGGAAGGGCGTTAGCATGCCCTGCATGACGTTCCGCCGAGAGTCGAAGACCCGCAAGCGGGAGCGCGCCGCCCAGGCGCTCGCCGAACTGAAGGTGCTCTACCCGGACGCCCGCAGCGAACTCGACTTCACCTCCCCTTTTCAGTGCCTTATAGCCACCCTCCTCTCCGCGCAAGCCACGGACGTGAGCGTCAACCTCGCCACTCCCGACCTTTTCGCGGCGTACCCGGACGCGCACGCGCTCGCCGCCGCCACGCCCGAAGAGGTGGAGCCGTACATTAAGACCATCGGCCTGTTCCGCACTAAGGCTCGCAACTCGGTGGCTACGGCGCAGATCCTGGTGGAGCACCACGGCGGCGAAGTGCCCGGCACCATGGCCGAGCTGATCGAGCTGCCCGGCGTGGGCCGCAAGACCGCCAACGTGGTGCTGGCCAACGCTTTCGGCCTGCCGACCATAGCCGTAGATACGCACGTCGGCCGCGTGGCGCGCCGCCTGGGTTTCACCAAGGCCACTGACCCCGATAAGGTGGAGCAGGACCTGGTGGCTCTGTTCGAGGCTACCGAGTGGATCTTCCTGCACCACGCGCTCATCTTCCACGGCCGGCGCGTGTGCCATGCCCGGAAACCCAACTGCGCTGCTTGCTCGTTATGCGCCATGTGCCCATCCTGCGAAGTCGCGGCGCCAGCGGTGGCCTCAAACCCGGCAGGCGCCTAGTACCTCTAGGCTCAACTACCCTCACCGCACCATGCCGGCGCTAACGCCTTGGTACCGTTGCCTCATGAAAGACGTCGTCATCGTCGGCGCGGGGCCCATCGGCATCGAGGCCGCCATCCTGGCCAAGCGCGCGGGGCTCGATCACCTCTTGCTCGACAAGGGCTCGGTCGTCGACGCCATCCGCCATTACCCCGTGTATATGACCTTCTTCACCTCCTCGGACCGGCTTGAGGTCGGCGGCCACCCGCTCGTGTCCGCCACCGACAAACCCACGCGTAAGGAAGCGCTCGATTACTACCGCAAGGTCGTGCAGAACGAGGCCCTGCCGTTGCACACGTACACCCACGTAACGGCGGTCGAACCCCGCGCTAAGGGCGGTTTCAACGTCGTCACGCAACCCACCCCGCCCTCCGGCCCTGCCGATAGCACCGAGGTCATCGCCGCCAAGCACGTGGTGCTGGCCACGGGCTACTTCGATAACCCCAAGCTCCTGGGCGTACCCGGCGAGGAACTAGCGCACGTGTCGCACTACTACGACGAAGCGCACCCGTACATGGGCCGTAACGTGGTCATCATCGGCGCTGGCTCCAGCGCCGCGGACGCCGCGCTCGACCTCTACCGGGGCGGCGCGCGCGTCACCATGGTCCACCGAGGCGCGAACCTCCGTCACAGCCTCAAGTACTGGATCAAACCCAACCTCGAGAACCGCATCAAGGAAGGCTCCATAGGGGCCCACTTCCAGACCGTGGTCCAGGCCATAACCCCGCAGCACGTCATCGTTACTAAGGGCGGCCAAACTCTCCAGCTGCCCGCTGACCGCGTGTACGCGCTCACCGGCTACCAGGCGTCCAGCCAATTGCTCCGCACCGCCGGAGTGCACGTCGACACCGAAACGCAAGCCGCCAAGCTAGATCCCGTCACGTTCGAGAGCAACGTGCCAGGCGTTTACGTCATAGGCTCGGCCGGGTTCGGTAACCGCACCTCAGACGTGTTCATCGAGAATGGCCTCCTCCACGCCCGCGCGGCCATGAACGCCCTCGTAGCGCGCATGAAGACGGCCAGGCAGGCGGCGGGCGTCGCCAGCTAACGCGCCGCGGCGCCAACCACCAAATTGCACGCGCGTCACGTGCAACGCCTACGTGCGCATGACTCAACACCGGTACACTTCTAACTAGGAGGTACCGGTAATGAAGCAACGAGACATGGGCATAGGCATCGGCTTAGTGGTGCTGGGCCTCATCTTCCTGATAGGACCCGCCCTCAACCTGCAGGCCTTCGGCTGGCCGTTCTTCGTCATCATCCCCGGCGTAATCCTCCTCTTCATCGCGTTCACCACCAACGTCGGTAACGGCTCCCTAGCCGTCCCCGGCTCCATCGTCACCGTCACCGGCCTCATCCTCCTCGTCCTCAACCTCACCGGCCGCATGGACGCCTGGGCGTACGCCTGGGCCCTCGTCATGGCCGGCGCCGGTGTCGGCACTCACCTCTACGGCCGCATCTCCGACTCCGCCACCCTCCAGAAAACCGGCACCCGCGGCGCACTAGCAGGCCTCGCGCTCTTCGTCCTCTTCGGCCTCATCTTCGAACTTTTCATCTTCGGAACCTTCAGCACCGTCCTCCGCTGGGCCATACCCATCGCGCTGCTCCTCGCCGGCGCCTACATCCTGTACCGCGGCTCCAACAAAACCACCCAGGGCCCCACAGCGCCACCACCCGCACCGCACCAAGCAGCCCCGCACCCGCAAAGCGCCACCCACCCACAAGTACCGCCGCCCACCACACACGCTCCCCTCCCCCGGGCCGAACCCGGCGAAAGCGAGCAACGCTGACAGTGATCAGCACGCGCCAGATCGTCGCCTACGCCCTCGTCGCGCTCGGCGCGCTGTGGCTCCTCATCGAGGTCGGCTTCGTACCACCCAGCCTCACGCGCGCGCTACTGGAATGGTGGCCGCTCCTCCTCATCGGCCTCGGGCTCGACTTCGTGCTCCCCGCCAACAAACGCGGCCCGCTACCCATAACCGTCTACGCAGCCACCGGCATACTCCTCATAAGCCTCTTCGGCATCAGCGCGCCGAAGGCAGTAACAGAACAAGAGTTCCAACGCCCCATCCCACCAGACGCGCGCAGCCTGACCGCCCTCATCGAACTCGGCGCCGTCCGCAGCAACATCCAAGCCGCGGAGCCCGGCACCGCCGTAGAAGCCGAGTTCGAAGGCCAAAGCCCCAGCAAGGTCGAACTCACCGGCACCACCGACCTGCAGTTCGAACTAAGGCGCGGCCGACCCACCCTGCAGTTCGGCCGCCGCGCCAGCTGGGACATAGAGCTCACACCCACCCTGCCCACCGCGCTCGACGTGCGCTCCGGTTCCGGCTCCGCTCAGCTCGACCTTGGCCAGTTCGACCTCACCGCCTTCACGCTCGACGCCGGCAGCGGCAGCACCGACCTCACCCTCCCCGGAGGCGGCCGCTACTACCGTGCCGACATCGAAGCCGGCAGCGGCCGGCTCGACGCACGCGTTGAAGCGGGCGCCTCGCTCGACCTCGCCCTCCAAACACGCTCCGGCAGCGTCAACCTGCAAGTAGGCGAAGGCACCGACCTCCAACTGCACCTCGCCACCCGCAGCGGCGCCGTCACCATCGACCTCCCCGACAACGCCCCCATCCGCATCGAGATACTCGATGACGGCTCCGGCCGCGTGCGCGTACCCGACTACCTCACCAGACGCAGCGGCAACGGCGACACCGGCGTCTGGCAAAGCGACTCCTTCGAGCGGGGTGGCCGGGTCATCAACGTCACCGTAGTCGAGGCGGGTTCGGGCAGCATCACCTTCAGGTAGGCGGTAGCGTACTTGCGCCTGATCGTCACGCACGAACAACCCGACTTCGACGCCCTAGCCAGCCTCGCGCTAGCCAAGCTCCTCTTCCCCGGCTCCGTGGCCACCACGCAAGGCGCCCTCAGCCGCCAGATCCGCGCCTTCCTGCGCCTCTACCGCGACGAGCTAGACCTCGTAACGCACGACAGCATCGACATGGACGCCGTCACCGAGCTGGTCGTGGTCGACACCGCCGACCCCAACCGCATAAAGCCCTTCGACCAGCTGCTCGGCAAGGTCCCAGTGACCCTCTACGACCATCACCCCACCCCCGTCAACGCCATAGTGGCGGCGCGCGGACTGGTCGAGAAGCTCGGCGCCACCGCCACGCTCCTGACCCGCGAACTCCACGCCACCGCCGTGCCCATACCAGCGCCGGTCGCAACCCTCGCGCTCCTCGCCATCCACGAGGACTCCGGCAACCTCACGTTCGACCTCACCACCCCCGACGATTACCGCGCCGCCGCGCACCTACTCGCCAGCGGCGCCAACCTAGGCATGGTGCGGCGCTTCGCGCACGACCACCTCGGCGCCGACCAGCTCGCTTTTCGCGACGCCCTCCTGCAGCACGCCACCACCACCGAGGTCGCGGGCAGGCCCGTGGTCACCGCCGCGTTCCGCTACCCCGAGTACGTGCCCGCCGTAAGCGGCCTGGTGAACGACCTACTCGACCTCTACGCCGTGGACGCCGCCATAGCAGCCGTAGAGATGGACGGCTCCACCCTCGTGTTCGCCCGCAGCAACGAACGCTTCGATTGTGCCACCGCCCTAAACGAGAGCATCGGCGGCGGCGGGCACGCCGGAGCCGCGTTCGGCAAGAGCGACCAACCACCCGAAGCCACCCTCCGGCTCGTACTGACCGCCCTAGCTGACCACGCCGCCCCCACCATCCACGCCCGCGACCTCATGAGCTCACCCGTCAAGAGCCTGCACCAGAGCGACACCGTCGCCACCGCCGTCGAGCGCCTGCTCCTCTACGGGCATAACGGCATGCCAGTGCTCGACGACGCCGGCACGGTCGTAGGTGTCGTGTCAAGACGCGACCTGGACCGCGCGCTCAGGCACGGCCTGGGCGCCAGCCGCGTGACCGGCTTCATGAGCAAAGACGTAGTCAGCGCGCCGCCTACCGCCACGCTCGCGAAGCTCGAGACGCTAGTACTCGACAACAACATCGGGCGTATACCCATAGTGGAGAACGGTGCCCTGATCGGTATCGTCACGCGCACCGACATCATCGGCGCCCGGCACCACCGCCCCCACGACGACCGCGCCGGCCGGCTGCTCGAGCGTCTGCCCTCCAGCGCACGCGACGCGCTCGAGCACGCCCGGCAGCTCGCCGAAGGAGCGGCGCTCTACCTGGTTGGCGGCACGGTGCGGGACCTACTACTCGGAGCAGGCGTCAAGGACATCGACTTGGTGTTCATCGGGGACGCGGCGCGCTTCGGCACCAAGCTCCAGGCCGCGCTAGGCGGCACGCTCTCCGCACACGTGGAGTTCGGCACCGCCACCCTCGTGCTACCCAGCGGCCTCGAGCTCGACATCGCCGCAGCGCGCGAGGAAACGTACGCCAGGCCAGGCGCGCTGCCCGACGTGGTGCCCAGCAGCATCAGCAAAGACATGTCGCGGCGCGATTTCACCATCAACGCCATGGCCCTCAGGCTCAACCCGGCACCGCCCGAACTATTAGACCCGTACCAAGGCGAAGCGGATCTGAACGCGCGCCAGCTCCGCATCCTGCACCCGCTATCGTTCGTGGAGGACCCCACCCGCGTGCTGCGCGGCGCCCGGCTAGCGGGGCGGCTCGGCTTCAGTTTCGAGGCCGACACCGCCGAACGCGCCCGGGCGGTCCTGGCCCACCAGCGGCGAATCAGCGAACGCGGCCAGACGCCAGCGGCAGAGGACGCTGCCGACGGGCTAACCGTACCCGTGACCGTCAGCCACAGCCGCTCCCGCGCCGAACTACAACTCATCTTCGAGGAGCCGCGCGTGGCGCCCGCCCTGACGGTGCTGGCGGACCTAGGTGCGCTCGACGCCATCTTCGGGTTGCAGGCGCAGGGCGGCCCACTCGACGCACTAGCGTTAGCGCACGAACTCGACACCCTCGGCAAGGAGGCGCCCCTGCCGGCCGAGTCGTACCTGCTGGCGCTGCTGGTGGGCGCCGAAGAGCAGGCCGCGGAGTGGCACGTAGAGACCTTCAACTGGCCGCGGCGTCACCTGCAGACGCGCTCCCGTCTGCTCGGCATTCTCGGCCGCGAGCCGCGCTCGAACGGCCGCCGGGGCGGCGCCATCCGCGACGAGGAGCTCGAAGCGCTCGACACGCCAGCGCGCTGGCTCCTGCGCGCCGCCGAACCGACCCTCACCGGCCGCCTGGACCGCCTGGAGCGGCAACCGCCCCCCAGAAGGCTGCGCGGAAGCGATGTGGTAGCTTTGGGACTGCTCCCCGGACCGGACGTAGGCCGCGTCCTCGACGCGGTCGCCGAGGCTCGGGCCGAAGGCCGGCTCAGCGACTTCGCTGAGGAGCTAGAGCTGGCCCGTGAGCTAGTGGCCGCCATAAGAACGCCAGAGACACCGGAGTGACCTCATGCTGCTGAGAGCGCAGGCCGACTTTACTACCGTGATCATCGCCTTCATCGTCATGGTGATGGCGCTCATCTTCCACAACATCGTGCAGGCGTTCGTGGCCAACAAGCTCGGCGACCCCAGCCCCCGCCTGGCGGGCTTCATGGCGTTCGACCCGCAACGGCAACTCGACCTGATAGGGGTCGTGTTCCTGCTGCTCCTGGGCTTCGGCTGGCCACGCACGGTGCCCACCAACTCACGTAACTACGGTAACCGCGGACGTTCGGAAGGGTGGGTGTGGCTCGCCGGCATCGGCGCGTACCTGCTGGTGGCGTTCGTGAGCCTGCTGGTAGGCGCGGTGTTCCTGCGCATGGGCAGCCAACCCCTGTTCGCCGCCTTCTGGCTCGCCGCTCAAACCGCTCTGCTGCACGCGGTCATCAACCTCTTCCCCATCCTGCCGCTCGACATGGCGCGCGCGGCGCTGGCGTGGGGTAACACCGACGTCAGGCGCCTAGTCATGCAGGTCGCTCAGTTCGGCGTGCTGGGCTTCATGGTGTTCTTCTTCGTGCTGAGCGCCACCGGCGTCATCAGCCGCATCATGAACTTCTTCGCCGGCGTCTTCCTGAGGATCATCAGCCTCATACCTGGGCTCTGAACCCAGGGCCGCACGGCCAGACACCAGCCCCAGCCAACTTCAACAAACTGCGCTTCTACAATCCGAGCTTCTACGCTCAGTTCAGGGCCGCAGCCGACTGCGTGGGCGCCTGCATGTCGTACTTGTCGCGCACGTCCACCATCATCTGCACCACCGGCGCGTAAGTCTCGAACGTCTGCAGCAGGCGACCGGCCGGATCGAACTTGCGTATGAGGTGACCGCTCCGGCGCGCAGCGTACAGGTGACCAGTGTCGTCCACGCCTAGATCTACCAGCGCGTCCGTAGCCTCGCCCTGCCGCGCCTCCAGCGCGAACGACATGCCCACCTTGCCATCGGCGGTGACCTTACGGATCTTGCCGGCGGTGACGTCGCTGATGTACACGTTCCCAGCGAAGTCCACCGTCACGCCGTCGAGCTGGCGCAGCTCAGGGCGATCCGCAGCTAGCTTGAAAGCCCAGCGCGTCTGGTAGTTACCGTCGGCGTCCAGGCGCTGCACCTGACGGTTACCGTAATCCAGCACGTACAGCTTGCCGCGCGTGTCTATGCAGATCAGGCGGGGGTCGTTGAACTCGCCGTGCCCCTTGCCGCGGCCACCGAAGCTGGTCAGGTAACGACCGTCGTTCGTGAAGCGCGATATGAGGTGCGTTTCGCCGTCCAGCACGTAAACGGTGTCGTCAGGCGCCACGGCTATGGAGACCGGGTAGAGGAACTCGCCTGGCTGCATGCCGTAACTGCCGAACGACATCTTGGGCGTACCGTCGGGACCCATCTTATGGATCATGCGGTGATCCTGCTCGCCCACGCGGTACTCGAAGATGGCCGCGAAGATATCGCCCTTCGAGTCCACCGCCACCGACAACGGCGCCGCAGAGAAGTTGCCGCCGCCCACCCCGATATCGCCAATGGAGGTGTGCAGGTTGCCGTCCGGATCCAGGATCCGCAGCACGCCCTGGCGGGCGCTGACCGTGAGCAGCAACCGCGTGGGCAGGTTGGCCTCCTCCTCCGAGTCGAAGTCCACGTTCTCGAGCGTCTCGAGCACCTCTTCGAGCGAAGGGCGTTCGTCGGGGTCCTTAGCGATCATGCGCATGACCAACTGGTCGAGCGACTTCGGCAGGCGCAGGTCCACTTGCCGCGGCGGGGGCGGGGTCTGGAAGATCTGCTGGTGCACTATGGCCTCGTAACCGCCCTTGAAGGCGGTCTGGCCCGTCAGCATCTCGTAGAAGACCAAGCCCAGACTGTAGATATCGGAGCGGTGATCTATCTTCAGCCCGCGCGCCTGCTCTGGCGACATGTAAACGGGCGTACCGACGCGGGCGCCCGTCATGGTGAGGCGCGACATGACCTTACCGCCAGCGATGCCGAAGTCCATGAGCTTAACGGCGTCGGGCTTGAGCCGGCGGCCGCCCCCATCCGTCTGCGTGACCCCGCCCCGCGTGATCATGACGTTAGCCGGCTTGATGTCACGGTGGATGATGCCCGCCGAATGGATGTGCTGCAGGGCGCTGACCACGCGCTCCATCATCTCGACCGATAGTTCGATATCCAGCTCGTTCGTCTCGATGTAGCTCTCCAGCGAGCGGCCGTCGACGAACTCCATGACCATGTAATGCTGCACGCCGCTAGCGCCGTGCTCGTAAGTGCGCACGATGTTCGTGTGGTTCAGGCGCTGCGCCACCTCCGCCTCGCGGTGGAAGCGGCGGATGAACTTAGCGTCGGCCACGTACTGCTCCATGGGGATCTTGAGCGCCACCACGGCGCCGTCAGACAGCCTCCGCGCACGGAACACGCTGGCCATACCCCCGGAGCCGACCTTCTCGAGCAGCTCGTAACCGGGCACGTCGGCCACGTCGAAGTTGGAGACCTTCGAGCCCTTCACGCCCTTGACTTCGGTGACGTTGCGCTTGCCCTTCCGTCTGGCCGGCGCCACCCGGGCGCTGCGGGCCGCCTTGACCGCACCCGGCATAAGCAGGCCGAGGCCCAGCAGGGTGAGGAGCAGCGGCGCCAAGCCGCGCTGCAGGTCGCCCATGAGGACCACCCCCACGGCTAGTACCAGCGCCAGACCCATGAGGACCCCAAGCACCCAAACGGGCGCCCTCAGTAGCACCGCGACCAGCAGTGCGGCCATGACCAAGAGGATGATCATGCGTCCATCTCCGCTATCACTACCGTGATGTTATCCGGCCCACCGCGCTCGTTGGCTAGGGCAAGCATTACTTCTACGTTCGTTTGGCGGTTATCTGTGCGTTTTATCTCGGCGAGTATCTCTTCGGGCTTGACCAGCCCGTGCAGCCCGTCCGTGGAGAGCACGAACACGTCGCCCAACTGCACCTCGAGCTCTATGACGTCAGGCGCCACGGTGGGCCGCGTGCCCAGCACGCGGGTCACCAGGTTGCGCCACTCGTGGTGCTCGGCCTGCTCCTCGGTCAAGTTGCCGAGCGCCACCTGCTCCTCCACCCAGGAGTGATCCTTCGTCAGTTGGTAGATCTTCTTGCCGCGCACCAGGAACGCCCGGGAGTCTCCCACGTGGCCCACGTAAGCGCGGCGCTTGTAGATGGCCACGCATGTGAGCGCGGAGCCCATGCCGCGTCGCTGCTGCTTGCTGAACGCCTCGGTGTACACGCGGCGGTTACCGAGCCTGAGCGCCTTATCGATGAGCTTATCGATGCCCACCACCGGGTGCCCGGAGCGGACCTCCTCCACGTAACGCGAGAACGACTCGTCCAGCACTTCGGTCGCCAGCTTGCTGGCTACCTCGCCCGCGGCGGCGCCGCCCATGCCGTCAGCCACGGCCAGCAGCGTGAGGTCGCCGCCTGGGAGCGGGAACTGCCACACCCGGTGGAAATCCTCGTTCAGTGGTCGCACGCGCCCCACATCGGAGCCGTGCCCTACGTTCTGTCCGAGACGCACGCGGTTACTTTACCGCGAGGTAAGGGCATATGGGGCGTATGTAGTTCCGCATACGGGTACTTAAGCTGTTTCGGAGAGTGAGACCAACCTCAGTTCTCTTTGGCGCGCGGACGCCTCACGGTCTGCAGGTAGGGGTAACGCTCCAGCAGCCGGCGCGTGTCCGTTACGAGGTCCACGGCCTCGGAACGCGACCTGGGCAACTCCTGCAACCTGAAGTAAGCGGCGCCGCCGCCGGGGAACACCAGCGTGGGGGTGCCGAACAGGTCGAGCCCTGCGGCGCGCGCGTGCTCCTGCGCCAGAACGGTGCGGTTCTCGGGGTTCGCGAGGTCATCATCGAAGCGGGCCCGGTGCAAGCCCACGCCGTCGACCACGTCCATGATGGTGGTCCTGTTCAGCGGCTTGTAGTCGCGGTGCACAGCCCTCTGCAGTTCCAGCCGGAAGGCGTGATGCGCGCGCGGCCCTTGCTTGCGCGCCGCCTGCGAGGCCATGAACGGCAGGAGGCCCTTGCAGCCGTTGCCGTCGTTGTTGTCGAGACGCTCGTTCCACAGCTGCCAGCGCCCGTTGCCTTCCAGGCGCTCGTAATTGAACTGGTAGATGGAGAAATGCTCCCAGGTGACCTCGAGGTCGAGCGGCTCCGACGCCATCTCGAACACCTCAGCGGCTCTCCACGAGTAGGGGCAGAGGTAATCGAAGTAGACGGTGAGCCGTTCGGCCATAGGGCCAATGACAGCATCAGCCACCCCGAACGGGGGTAGCCGGCGTGACAACCGCCACCAGTACGCATGCGCGGTGCGAGCACCTAAGGCGCTGGGAACGCCGCCCTGCACGGCGTTCCCAGCGCGCTCTCAGTTGGTGTCCTCGGTGTCGTCACTCACCGCGACCCCCGGCGGGGCCACGCGCTTAGGCGGCTCCGGTATCGCGCCGAAACGGCGCTCGTAACGCTGGATGTTGTCCTCCAAGCTCCGCAGCAGCGCCTTGGCGTGCCGCGGGCTGGTAACCAGCCGCGCTGTTATCACGGGCTGCTGGCCGGGCATGGCCAGAACGAAGTCAAAGAGGAACTCGTCCGGCGTGTGCGCCAGCACCGCGCCATTGGTGGGGCGCCCCCGCGCCGTCTCTTTATCGATGTCGAACTTGAGCTGGTTCACCCCTGCAGGGTACCGGTTTTGCCGCCCTACTCAGCCGCCAGTACGCTCTCAGCCAGCCGGCTGATGGCGCCACGCAGCATCAGGCGGGCGCGCCCCAGGTCGTGCTCGCTGGCGAGGGCCAGCACCAGCACGCGCTTCGCGGCTGGAACGGGCCGCAGGAGTATGGGCCCCTCACCGAAAATCAGGGTCACCTGCTCCGGTCCGGCACCCGGTTCCGACTCGTCGGTCTCAAGCAGCTCGCCCAGCGCCTGCCCCGCCGCCAACGCGCTGGTGATTATCTCCACCGTGCGCTCCAGGAGGGCCCTGTCCACGGAGCGACTGGCCAGCACCTCAGCGTCTACGGTCACCACCGCTGCGGCGGTGGCGCCCCGCACCTCCAGCATGGCGTCCAGCAGCGGGTTCAGGTCCACGCTGCCGGGACTGCCGCCTGCCTGCGCGGCGCCTTCCGTGTTCACTTCTGCGCTCTCCTCGCTTGCCTGCATGTTCGTTCAGCCCCCAACCGCGCGCCTGCGCAGCGTCATAAGAACACCGTCGCCAGCTCCCGGCTCGTCTGTTCCACCTCGTCGCGCATGCTGCCCAGGTCGGCGGTGCCGTCCACCAGCACGAAGCAGAAGAGGTCGTCGCCAACGCGGCGCGCCATGTAGCCACCCGTTTCGCCTAGCGCCATGAGCAGGTCCACGCGGCTGCCCATCTGGCGGCTGATCTCGCGGGCCATGAGGGTGAGCCCGGTGGTCAGGTCCGCCGCCACGTGCTCGAGCTCGGTGGCGCCCGGCGCGACCTTGTTCTCGGGGCCCTCGTTGGGCCCCGGGTACCGCTCCACCAACAAGCCGTCCATGGCCGCAACGGCCACCACGCGGCAGCCCTCCAAGCGCGAAGCCAAGCCGGCCAGAATATCTTCCAGGTTCGTCACGGCGGCACTCTAGCACCTCCCTGTTTCGCCCTTCCGTAAGGCTGTTCATACGTGAACAACTGGTATCTTTGACCCAATGAGCCAGCTCCATGTCAGAGCCCAACCCGGCCAAGTAGCCCCCATCGTCCTGCTCCCCGGCGACCCGGACCGCGCCACCCTGGTGGCCGAGAAGTTCTTCGACTCCCCCACCCGCTACACCGAGTACCGCCACCTGTACGGCTACACCGGAACGTACAAGGGCATACCGGTCAGCGTGCAGACCACGGGCATGGGTTGCCCCAGCCTGGCCATAGTGGTCGAGGAGCTCGTGAACCTGGGCGCTCAGACCCTCATTCGCATAGGCACCAGCGGCGCGGTGGCTAAGGACGTGCGGCCCGGCCACCTGGTGGTGGCCAGCGCCAGCATCGCCAACGAGGGCACCAGCCGGCACTACCTCAAAGGCGACGCTTACAGCGCCGTCGCCGACTTCGAGGTCACGCGCGCCCTGGCCCAATCGGCCGCCAGTTCCGACCTGGCCTCGCACGTGGGTCTCATCCAGACCGACGACGGCTTCTACGCCGCGTCCCCGGACGATGTACCTGAACTAGAGGCGCGCGGCGTCTTGGCCATAGAGATGGAGGCGTCCGCCCTCTTCCTGCTGGGCAAGCTGCGCAAAGTGCGTACCGGCTGCAT
>JBBAFX010000026.1:0-14515 GCA_041655195.1 Trueperaceae bacterium | reverse complement strand
CTACTGGCGGCCGCCTTAGCGCAGCGCGCCACCACGGCCCACATGGGGCTCCTGAAACGCCGCGTCAGCAGCGCCAAGCTGGTGGGCCAGGGCCGCGCCGCCCGCGCCGCTAGCCTGGCTCACGCCTTCGCAGCGCGGCCGGTGACCGGCCGCCAGGTACTGCTGGTAGACGACGTGCTCACCACCGGCGCCACGCTGGCGGCGGCCCGCACCGCTCTCACGGCGGCGGGCGCCGCCGAGGTCAGAGCTGCGGTGGTAGCGCGCACCGCACCCTCGCACGAGGAAGGAGCCGAACTGGCCAAGGCGCTGGCGCTACTGGAGCCCCCACCAGCCGGGTTCGGCGCCTGATAACGGCCGGTCGCCCGGATACGCTTCGCAGCCGGAAGGTGCTAAGGGCCGGAAAAGTAGGTCGGTACCCAGCGTTGCTGTTACAGGGTGGCTATGAGCGCGGTCGTAATGCCCAGCAGCGCACCCACCACCACCTGCGGGTAAGTGTGCCCCAGCAGGGTCTTCAACACCTGCGGTCTGAAGCCATCGTCGAACAGGTGACTCAGTTCCTTCACCAGTTCGTTGATCATCTCCGCGTGCCTGCCCGCGGCGCGCCTGATGCCGGTGGCGTCGTACATGACTATGGAGCCGAGCACGCACGAAATGGCGAACGCCGGGCTGCCCCAACCGTGCAGCACGCCCAGGCTGATGGCCAGCGCGGACACAGCGGCGCTATGCGAAGACGGCATGCCGCCGGTGTCGAGCAGCCGGTCGAACGCCCAGCGCTTCTCGGCCAGCAGCACCAGGAACACCTTCAGCAACTGCGCCACTAACGTGGCGATGAGCGCGGCGATCAGAGGGATGTTGGAGAGTAGCTCGTTCATGCGGACCTGCGCCACTTGGCGGCTGTGACGGTGTTGGCTATAACCATAGCCACCGTCATGGGTCCGGTGCCACCCGGCATGGGGGTCAACCACCCGGCAACGCTCGCCACCTCCGGCTTCACGTCGCCCACTATGCGCCCGTCCACCCGCGTGAGCCCCACGTCCAGTACGGCGGCGCCCGGCTTCACCATGTCGGCGCCCACCAGACCCGGGCGGCCCGCAGCCACGACCAGCACGTCGGCTCGGCGGGTGACCGCCGCCAGGTCAGGGGTCTTCGAGTGAGCGATGAGGACCGTGGCGTCGCGCCGTAGCAGGAGTGCCGCTAGCGGCTTGCCCACCAACTCGGAGCGGCCCACCACCACCGCGTGCTTACCGGCCACTCTCACGCCGTAGCTGGCGAGCAACTCCATTACGCCTAGGGGCGTGGCAGGCACCAGGCCGGGCCTGCCGCCCCACAGCAAACCCACGTTGTAAGGATGAAGGCCGTCCACGTCCTTGCGTGGGTCTATGGCGTCGAGCATGGCCTGCGAATCGAGCCCGGCCGGCAGCGGCAGCTGCACCAGTATGCCGTCCACGCCCGAGTCCTCGTTCAGCCGCTGCAAGAGCTCTAGCAGCTCGGCTTGTGGGGTGGTGGCGGGCAGCACGAACGTCTCCGACTCCACCCCCGCCCGCTGCGCCAGACGCTCCTTGGAGCGCACGTAAGAGGCGCTGGCGGGGTCGTCGCCGACGCGAACGAACGTCAGCTTAGGCGTGTACGGCAGCGCTGCCACCTCGAACTTCAGCCGGTCGATCAGTTCAGCCGCGACCTGCTTACCATCGAGACGCACGGCTCTCGTCTCAGACGTCATCGGCCGCCGTTCCCGCCCTGTTCAGCGCTCTAAGAACCTTAGCCAGCACGCCGTTAACGAAGCGGCCCGACTCGTCGCCACCGAACTTCTTGGCGAGCCTCACGGCCATCTCTATGGCCACCTCCGGCGCGTCGTCGCCGTGCAACATCTCCGTCACGGCCAAACGCAGCACGTTGAGGTCAGTCTGCGACATCTGCCCGAACGTCCAACCCGTAATGGAGGCGGCCAGGCGCTCGTCGATGGCCTCGCTATGAGCGGCGTAGCTCTTCACGAGCTGCTCAGCGAACGCCACCGTCTCGGCGTCTAAAGGTTCGCCGTACGAGCTGGTCTCGGTTTCGTCTGCTTCTTCCTCCGCCAGCTCCTGCCGGACGCTGGCCCACACTTCCAGCAGCGACTGCCCACCGCGGTCGGACTGGAAGAGTGTACGGAAGGCAAGCTCGCGGGCGCGGCGCCTACCCACTCGGCAGTTCCTCCTCGGCCAGCTCCACGTCCTCCACGGCCACGTTCACGCTCCGCACGGCAAGCCCCGTCATGGACGACACGGCCTCGCGCACGGCGCGCTGCACGGCCACGGCCACCTTAGGGATGACCTTGCCGTAAGACACCGCGAGGGTGAGGTCCACCCACACGTCGTTGCCGTCGCGCTCCACGGCGATGCCGCGGCTACGCCGCCCGCCGAGGAACTCGCCTACCCGGGCTGGGGGTTGGATGGGCCTCACGCCCTCCACTTCCTCCAGCGCCAACTGGACGATGCCGTACAGGACGTCCGGTGATATAGCCAGGTCGGTAGTGTCGGTCATCGGTTCATCCTACGCGGGATGAAGTTGGTGTACACGTCACCACGCCTGAAGAAGGCGTTGTCGAGCACCTTCAGGTGGAACGGGATGGTGGTCTTCACGCCTTCTATCACGGTCTCCTTGAGCGCGCGCTCCATCCGCAGGATCGCCTCCTCCCGGGTCGGGGCCCAGGCGATGATCTTGGCCACCATGCTGTCGTAATTAGGTGGAATACGGTAGCCGGCGTAAACATGCGAGTCCACGCGGATGCCTGGACCGCCCGGCCAGTGTACGTCCGTAACCACGCCCGCCGAGGGGCGGAAGTCATGGTCGGGGTCCTCCGCGTTCACGCGCACCTCGATGGCGTGACCCTCCACACTGACGTCGGCCTGCGTGAAGGAGAGACCGAGGCCGCTCGCCACGCGCAGCTGCTCCTGCACCAGGTCCTGACGCGTGATCATCTCCGTCACCGGGTGCTCGACCTGGATGCGGGTGTTCATCTCAGAGAAGTAGAACTCGCCGGCCTTGTCGACCAGGAACTCGCACGTGCCCGCGCCGCGGTAGTTGATGTGCTTCGCGAGTTTCACGGCGGAGTCCGCTATGCGCTGACGCAGCTCGGGAGCCAGGAGGCTCGGGCCTTCCTCGAGCACCTTCTGGTAGCGGCGCTGGATGGAGCAGTCGCGTTCGAACAGGTGCACGACCTCACCCTCGCCGTCGCCGAAGAGCTGGATCTCGATGTGCTTCGGCTCCTCTAGGTACTTCTCCATGTACAGCTCGGGGTTGCCGAAGGCTGCGCGGGCCTCCTCCTGAGCGTTCACGAACTGCCGTTCCAGGTCCGACATGCTCTGCACCACGCGCATGCCGCGCCCACCGCCGCCAGCGGACGCTTTGAGGATGAGCGGGAAGCCGATCTTCTCAGCGAAACCGCGGGCGTCGTCGATGCTCTTGAGCGGGTCGCTGCCCGGAGTGATGGGCACGCCCGCCTCCACAGCAAGCGCGCGGGCCGACGCCTTATCGCCGATGCGCCTTATGCTCTCAGGGCGCGGGCCTATGAAGTCTAGGCCGTGCTCCTCGCACATCTCGGCGAACTCTGCGTTCTCGGCTAGGAAGCCGTAACCGGGATGGATGGCCTCCGCGCCCGTGACCACGGCGGCGGCGAGGATGTTGCGCACGTTCAGGTAACTGCCCGCCGTGGGCGGAGGGCCTATGCAGATGGCCTCGTCGGCTAAGAGCACGGGCAGGGAGTTCTCGTCGGCTTCTGAGTAGACCACCACCGACTGCACGCCGAGTTCGCGTGCCGCGCGCAGCACGCGCAGCGCGATCTCGCCGCGGTTAGCGATGAGGATCTTCTTGTACATCTTCGGCGCGTCAGTCACGTCGGTCACCGTGGCGTCAGTCCCCGCAGCCACTCAGTCGGGCTCGATGCGGAAGAGCACCTGGCCGTACTCGACGGGGTCCTCGTTCTCGACGGCCACCTCGCGCACGACGCCCCCCACTTCGGCCTCGATCTCGTTCATGAGCTTCATGGCCTCGATGATGCAGAGGACGGTGCCCGCCTTCACGCGGTCGCCGACCTTCACGAAGGCGGGCGCGTCGGGTGACGGGGCGGCGTAGAAGGTGCCCACGATGGGCGCCAGCACGTCGACGAAGTTGGTGCTCGGCGTGGCGGCGGGCGGCGCAGCGGGAGCTGCCTCAGCGGCCGGAGCCGCCGCTGGAGCGGCGCTAAGCGGGGCCGCGGCGGCGACCGGGGCGGGCGCCTGCGTCATGATGACCTGCGCGCCGCGCTTGACCGTCAGCTTGTACTCACCCGTGTCGAGCGTGAACTCGCTGGCCTCGTAATCGGCCAGGGCCTTGAGGAGCTGCCGGATCTCTTTGGTCTCCATCAGGCACGCCCCAGGTACTCACCGGAGCGTGTGTCGACGCGGATTACCTCGCCTTCCTCGATGAAGAGCGGCACGTTGACGGTGGCGCCCGACTCGAGCTCGGCGGGCTTGGAGCCGCCGGAGACGGTGTCGCCGCGCACGCCGGGGTCGGTGCGGGTTATGGCCAGCTCGACGATGTTAGGCAGCGTGACCTTGAGGGGGCGGCCCTGGTAGTAGTCGACCGTGACGTTGATGTTCTCCTTGAGGAAGCGGGCTCCGTCGCCGATCTGCGCGCGCGAGAGCGTGGGCTGCTCGTAGGTCTCAAGGTCCATGAAGGTGTACTGGTCACCGTCGGCGTACAGGTACGACATCTCGCGGTACTCGATGAAGATGTCCTGCAGCTTCTCGGTGGCGTTGAAGGAGCGCTCGACTATTGAGCCCGACTCCAGGTTGCGGAACTTGGCCACCATCTTGGCGCCGCCGCGACCGATCTTCTGGTGCTGATAATCGACCACCTCCCAGAGGCCGCCGTCCATCTCGACCTTGGTGCCGGTCCGTAGGTCAGTAACGCTGATCATCGATTTCCTCCGAGGTTACGTTTCAGTACGCCGCGCGGCCCGGTAGTGAAGCGCCAGACGCGCGGCAACGCGGTTCAAGTCGGCATAATCTTAGCATCCGACACACCCGCTTCCGTGGCCGCGGTGAGGTCAGCCACGGCCGGTTCTATGCCCGCCGTGCTGATGAGCTCCGCGTAGCGCTCGCTCGTGAGCTCGCCGGGGGCGCCTTCTATGGCCACGAGCGAGGCCTCGAGCAGGTTCGTGCCGATGCTGCGACCGTTGAACCTGGGCGTGGTGGTGATGAGCGTGCGCACGCCGCGCTGCCGCAGGAACTCCAAGTCGGCGGGAGTGGTGGTGTTGGTGAGGAGCACCTTGCCCGCCATGTCCTTAGGCGCGTAACGGCGGATGAAGTGCCAGTCGCCCGCAATAACGTCGGCTTCCGCGTAGTAACGCGCGAACTTCTCGGTGTCGGGCGCCTTCTCCTGCACTTCCCCCACCGGGTAGAGCCACTTGAACGGCACCCTGGCGATGACGGGCATGAGCGTGTGCGCCACGCGTTCGAGACTTCCGATGGTGCGGATCGGAAACGGCAGCCCCAGGGCGAAGATCAGGTCGCCGAAGAGCACGCTCCGCGCCCGCTGGTAAAGCTCGTCCGCCATACCGAACCGGTCCACAGCCGAGACCATGAGCACGCGTTTGCTGGCTATGTCGAACTCGTGTTCCAACGCCCTCACGGTGAGGCGCTCAAGGCTGTCCTTGAGCCCAGCACCGCAGACGACGGGCGTGCGCTTAGCGGCGCGCGCCAGCTCGAGCGCCTGCCGGAAGTAGTAGCGGCGCCCCCGCACGGCCACGTACAGGTCGATGCCGCCTAGTCCGAAAGCGTCGACCTTGCCGTCTAGCTCACTGATCAGTTCACGCGCGCGCCCCAAGTCGCCGCCTACACCCACACGGCGCACGTGCACGTCGCGCCCTAGGATCTGGACGACTTGATCCGTGTCGCGTGACACGGAACCGAGCGATACGCTGACTACTTCTAGCACTGGCGAAGGTTATCACCACGGCCCGGGCCGCATGAGGCCAACGGGACGCGGCGCGAAGACACAGCCGCACGGCGCCGCCCTGCGTGGCGCTAGCGGTGAGCCCCTAGGTGAGCTCTTACGTGAGCTCTTTGGCGTACCAGTCGAGCAGCGGCTTGGCGTCGATAGCGAAGCGGTAACCGAGGCGCTCCCAGAACTTGCGTGCGCGCGGGTTCTCGCCGTAGATGCTGGCCAGCATGCGCTGCGCTCGCCCCGCCAGCCGACGCTCCAGGTCCTCAGCGCAGGCGGTGCCCACACCGTAGCTCTGCAGGCCGTGACGGACTAGCAGGAGGTTGACGGTGGCGTCTCCCTCCTGCGGGTAGTCGAGCTTGTAATCGAGGTAACCGGCCACCGGCAGGCCGGTGACGGGGTCTGGGAGGCAGCCAGCTTCGGCGCCCACCCTCTCGTGCTCGGCGTCCTCCAGCAGCACTATCTCTATGAACCGGCGCGGGTCCTGGATGGCGGTAGCTATGTCGGTGGCTACCTCCTGAAGGGTGGGTACGGGGATAGAGATTATGTCGAAATAAGCCGGAGTGGCGGTGTAAAGATCGTGAACGAGTGGTGCGTCGAGTGTGGTGGCGGAGCGAGTCCGGACCGGAACCAGGGTTGGGTGCAATGCATTCACCCCTTCGGGTGGTGACGTCTCCGAGCGGAGCGTTGTTGGTCGACTTGTTGCCAAGGACGGCACGCGCTCAGTCTACCAGCGGTGCCCCGGGGCAGGCCGTGTCCTGTGGCTACAACCGATACTCAGTAGGCTTCTGCCGTGCTCGCCCTGCCTTGAACGGTATGCAACCGGTGCGCTGATTCGCGCGCATGTAGCGGGATACGAAACCGGCGAAGTAACATGTACACCTTGCGAACGGGCTCTCGTTTGTATAGGGTGACGCATGCTCTGGGGCTTACGCAGTAGTCCTGCCCGCCTCAAGCGGGAGCTGAGGCGGCTCTAGTAGGCACCCAGTGGAGGCCTAGCGCCTCTGCCCTGCCGCTCGATGGAGGAACCTTTGTCAGAGGTCGCGCGCCGCGAAGACAGCCTGCCGGACACCCGTCCGGTACGCGATGCTTTCGCCAAGGCATACGAGTTCCGGAGGGCCGACGACGCCGTGGCCGCCGGTATGCATCCGTACTTCAAACCGATCGCCTCACAGCAGGGCGGCACCGTAGACGTTAACGGCCGTGAGATGGTCATCACGGGTTCCAACGACTATCTGGGCCTAACGCAAGACCCCCGCCTCAAGGAGGCCGCGCGCCGGGCTCTCGACAACTTCGGCACCAGCTGCACCGGTTCCCGCTTCCTCACAGGCACGCTAACGCTGCACGAGGAGCTCGAGACGCGCCTGGCCGAGTTCTTCCGCAAGGAGTCAGTCCTCACCTTCTCGGCCGGCTACTTAGGCTGCCTGTCGGTGGTCTCGGCCCTGGCTGGCCGGCACGACGTCATCTATTACGACCGCGAGAACCACGCCTCCCTCTACGACGCTGCGCGCCTCTCCTACGCCACGCTCCGCAAGTTCGAGCATGGTGACTTAGAGGACCTCGAACGCCTGCTGCGCGCGGACGAGGGTCGGCCGGGCGGGCGCATCATCGTTACCGACGGCGTGTTCTCCATGAGCGGCCACATTGCCGACCTGCCGGGTCTCGTTCAACTGAAGCAGCGCTACGGCGCGCGCCTCATTGTCGACGACGCGCACGCCAGCGGCGTGCTGGGCGACGGCGGGCGCGGCACAGGCGAGCACTTCGGTCTCGAGCACGAGGTCGACGTCATAGTGGGCACCTTCTCCAAGTCGTTCGCTTCGGTCGGTGGCTTCATGGCTGGCGACCGCCAGGTCGTCAACTACGTCAAGCACGTAGCCAGGCCGTTCATTTTCACAGCGGCGCTGCCCGCCATGCAGATGGCGGCGGCCCTCAAGGCTCTCGACATCATCGAGACCGAACCGCAGCACCGCGATCAGCTGTGGCGCAACGTTGCCAAGCTGCGCGACGGCATGAACAGCCAGGGCTTCGACACGCTGGGGTCACAAACACCCATCGTGCCTGTTCTGGTCGGCCCCGACGAGTTGGCTATGGCCTTCTGGAAGGGCCTCTGGTCGGAGGGCATCTTCACAACCCCCGCGCTGCCACCCGGTGTGCCAGCGGGGCAGGCCATCATCCGTACGAGCGTCAACGCCAACCACACCGACGATCAGCTCGACCGGCTCCTGGCAGCGTTCGCGCTGGTCGGACGGCGGCTGGGCGTAATCTAGCGAGCCGCTCCTAAGTGGTCAGCGTCCACCGTGTCGACTCGCACGCAGACCTGCGCGAGTTCATCGACTACCCGTACCGCAAGTACAAAAACGACCCGAACTGGGTTGCGCCCTTACGCATCTCCCAGCAGGAGATGCTCGACACGGCCAAGCACCCGTTCTGGCAGCACGCCCGGCGGACGCTCTACCTCGCTAAGCGCTCCGGCAGGACCGTGGGGCGCGTGGCGTTCATCGACGACGACAACCACAACGCCACGCATGACGAGAACCTGGTGTTCTTCGGCTTCTTCGAGGCTGAGGACGTTGACGTGGCTAAGGCTCTGTACGCCGCCGTAGAGGCTGAGGCCCGCACCCTCGGTCGTAACGCCGTGCGCGGGCCGGCTAACCCCACCATGAACGACGGTGCCGGCTTCCAGATCGACGCATTCGACGAGAAGCCGTACGTCATGATGCCGCAGAGCCCGGCCGCTTACCCCGGCTGGGCGGAGGCGGCTGGTTACAGCAAGGTCAAGGACCTCTTCACCTTCCACATGCCCAACCCCGGGCAGGCGCCGGAACGCTTGCGGCGCATAGCCGACCGGGCCCGCCAGCGTTACCAGCCCGTGGTGCGCCCGGCCGACATGAGGCGCTTCCACGAAGAGGTGAAGTTGCTGCAGAAGATCCACACGGCGGCGTGGGAGAAGAACTGGGGCCAGGTGCCGTACACGGACGCCGAGATGGAGCACCTGGCGAACGAGCTCAAGATGATCGTCATCCCTGAGATGGCGCTCTTCCTCGAGTACAAAGGCGAACCCGTGGCGGTGTGCATAGCCATCCCCGACCTGAACCAGGTGCTGGCCCGCTTCAACGGTCGCCTACTGCCGTTCGGTATCTTCCACCTGCTGCGGCTCAAGAAGATCGTGAACCGCGTGCGCCTGGTCATGCTGGGGGTCGAGCCGGAGCACCGCACGCGCGGCTTCGACATCTTGCTGATAGACGAGGTCATCAGGCGCGGTAAGGACCACGGCATCATCGAGGGCGAACTCGGCTGGACGCTGGAGGATAACCACGCTATAAACAACGCCATCGTGGCCACGGGCGGGGTGCATAACAAGACTTACCGGATGTTCCAGAAGGAGCTATGAGGTCCGCGGTTCACGCGGTGCGGCTACTCCTCGGTGACCTCGCCAAGCTCTTCGCACCGGACCGCACCCGCACGTGGTTCCTGCTCTTCGCCATGCTGGTGCTGCAGGCGGGCTTCTGGTACATGGCCACGCCCGGCCCCACGCTCCTCAAGTTCGCCACCAAAGACCCCATAACGGCCGGTAGCGCGGTCGGCTGGTCCCTCGTTTTCCTGTTACTCGTGCCGGCCATCATCTACCGCCTGGTGGTTGGGCGCCTGGACGGCGCGGGGCTCGCGTGGGGCGACGCCAAGTTCGGGTTCCCGGCAGTGCTGGGCCTCTCGGTCGTGGCCGTGCCGATCATCGCGCTGTCCAGCAACGACGCCAGCCTGGCGCTGACCTACCCGTGGCCCGGGCTTTGGGCCGGTGAGAGCGCGGTCACGCTGCTCGTGTGGGCTGGAGCCTACTTCCTGTACTACGTGTCTTTCGAGGCGTTCTACCGCGGTTTCGTGCTGAACACAGCCGCGCGCGCCGTGGGCGTGCCCGCCGCCCTGTGGTTGCAGGCCATCATGGCCACGCTCATCCATTTAGGTAAGCCGCTGCCGGAACTGCTGGCGGCCGCGCCGGCGAGTCTCCTCTTCGGCGTGCTGGCGCTGCGCAGCCGCTCCATCCTCTACCCCGCCCTGCTGCACCTGATCATCGGTCTCACCCTCGACGTCACTCTCCTAGCGCGTGCCGGCGCGCTGAACTGGTGACCACGGCCGTTCTCGTTTAGCGGGGGCTACACTCTTACGGATGAAGGTCCTCGTCACCGGCGCGCACGGCTTCCTGGGCAGCCACATAACAAAAGAGTTCCTGAAGAGCGGCGACCGCGTGAGGGCGCTCGTTACGCCCTGGGGCGAGACGCATAACCTGCGCCACCAGCTGGACGACCCGAACCTCGAGGTGGTGCGCGCCGACCTGACGGAACGCGCTGACCTCAGCGGCGCCTGCGACGGTGTGGACGTGGTCGTGCACGCCGCCGCCAGGGTAGCCGACTGGGGCCCCTGGGAGGCGTTCGAGAAGACGAACGTGGAAGGCACCAGGACGCTCCTGAACGAGTCCATAGCCGCCGGCTCCGGGCGTTTCGTGTTCATCTCCAGCGTGGCGGTGCACCGCTACACGGGCTTCCGCGACGCCGACACCCGCGCCCTGCCCCGCAACAACGTCGACAGCCCCTACGCCTACTCGAAGATCCTGGCGGAGGACCTGCTCATGGCGGAACGCCGCCTCGAGCCCGTGGTGGTGCGGCCGGGCCTGTGGCCCTTCGGGCAGAACGATGTGACGTTCGAACGCGTCCTGCACGCCATAGAGCGCGGCACCCTGCCGCTCGTGCGGGGCGGTGAGGCGGTACTTAACACCGCTTACGCGCCCAACTTCGCGGCCGGTGTGCGGCTGGCCGCGCACCGCCCGGAGGCGGCGGGTCAGGTCTACGTACTGGCCGACGAGGGCATGCCCACCTGGCGCGAGCTCTTCTCCGAGTTGAGCCGCTACTTGGGCAAGCGGCCGCCGCAACTGAGCCTGCCGGGCCGCCCCACGGCGGCGGTGGCGAGCGGCGTGGAGGCCACCTGGAGCGCGTTCTTCCCGCATGTGGAGCCGCCCATAACGCGCTACCGCGCCGGCCTCATGTCGCGCGACGTGCACTTCAGCACCCAGCACGCACGCGAGGAACTCGGCTTCCAACCGAAGGACAGCTGGCGCGCCGCGCTGCGCATAACCGCCGAGCATTACGCCGCGCTGGCCAGCAGGCGGGCGGAAGGGTGAGCGGGCAGGTTCTCACCCGCCCCAGGTGCCTGACATGATGTCGGTGTTCTTCGCCACCATCGCAGCGGGCGGCGGTCACGTGGCCACGGCCAACGCCATGGCCGAGGAGCTGCAGCGGCTGCATCCGGACGGCGTGACCACGCGCGTGGCCGACGTCATGGCCGAGTTCGGCTTCGAGGCGCTCGACCGGCGCCACAAGGAGAGCTGGCGCGAGATGCTCAAGAGGCCCCGCTTGGTGCGCTTGGGGCAGCGCGTGATGGACGCGGCGCCGGGCCTCACGCGGGCAGCTCAGAACTCCCTCCTCAACGACTTCGCTAGGGCGGCCCAGCAACGGCTCGACGAACTAGGGCCCGACCTTGTGGTCGCCAACCATGGTTGGCTCGCCACGGCACTGACCCTGGCGCGCACCAAGCACGGCATGCGCACCCGCGTGCTGGTGTTCGCCACCGAACCGTTCGACGCCAGCGCATTGTGGGCGGAGCCTAAGGCCGAGTGGGTCGTGGCGCCTTCGGCGGCCGCCAAGGAGGACCTCGTGCGGCTCGGTGTTCCCGAATCGCACGTGGCCGTGGTGGGCTACCCGGTGAGGCGAGCTTTCCTCGAACCGCCCGACCAGCTCACTGCCCGTTCTCAGTTCGGGCTGGACGACGGCTTCACGTGCCTGCTCAGCCTGGGCGCTGAGGGCTTGGCTGGCGAGGCGGTACAGCTAGCGGAGACGCTGGCGCGCCTGGACGTGCAGGTGGTGGCGGTGGCCGGGCGCAACGCGGCGCTGAAGGCTGAGTTCGAGCGGTTAGGTGGGAGTTACCCGCGGTTCCACGCGGTTGGCTTCACGGACGAGATGCCCGCCTACCTGGCCGCCACCGACCTGGTGGTGGGCAAGGCAGGGCCGGCCAGCACCATGGAGGCGCTGGCGGTGGGGCGTCCAGTGCTGGCGACGTCCTACGCGGGTCTGAACGAGGAGCGCGTGGTGCGGTTCCTGCAGACCCGCGGCTTGGGCGGCTACGCGCCCAGCCTAGGAGCGCTCACAGCTCAGTTGGAAGCGTGGCGGAATCCCGATAGGCGCCGCGCGGCGGCAGAGACCGCCCAAGCGCTCGATTTCGGGGGCATGAGCGCCCGGGTGGCCGCTTACATCAGCGCCGTAGCGCGCGGCGAAACTCCCCCACCCTCACCTGGAGGCGCGCCCGCGGCAGCCAGCTTCGAAGCCACTACCGCCAAGTCACTGGCCGGCAGCGTGACCGAGAAGGCGCGTCAACCCGGATGACCCGGATGAGCAGGACGACCCAGATGACCCGCAAGCGTTCCGCACTGCACTCAGTGGAGCGCCCGGCCGCTTCCCAGATGGGCGCATGAAACGCCCCGTCCTCAACGCGCTCCTCATCTCCACAGCGCTGTCCGCGCTGGGCATGGCTTTCGCGCTCTACAGCGTGGGCGGACCCCGCGCGCTACTGAAACTGGGGGAGCTCGACCCCACCTACCTGCTGCTCGCGGCGCTGGCGCTGCTGGCGTCGTTCGTGCTGTCGGCCACGCGGCTGCAGTTCATCTCGCGCCTACTTGGCTTCAAGGTCAAACTGCCGCACGCGGTTAGGGCGCACGTGCTCGGCATGTTCTCGGCCGCGGTCACCCCCGGTGGCAGCGGTAGCATGCCCGGCTTGGCGCTCACGCTGGGGCTCCAGGGCATGAGCCAAGCGAAAGCCTGGGCCGCCGCCATAGCCACGCTGGCGGCGGATACCACCTTCCATGCGTGGGCCATGCCGCTCTCGCTCATCACCCTGTACGGCATGGGCGCCTACCCGCGGACGCCCTTATGGGCCTCCCTGGGTGTGGTGACCATAGTGCTGACTTTGGCCCTGGCCTACGTGCTGCTCTTCCGCGTGGCGTGGCTACGGCCCATCCTGAGCTGGCTCATGCGCGGTCCCCTGCTCCGCTTCCGCCGCAAGGCGCTCCGCTTCGCGGACGGCTTCATCGCCAGTAGCCAGACGCTAGCCGCTGCGCCACTCTGGCAGCACGGCGTCATCCAGCTCCTCACCGCCCTCGCCTGGACGGCGTACTTCATGGTGCTCTACTTCCTGCTGGCGGGGCTGGGCGTGCGGATAGACGTTTGGTTGGCGCTGACGGGCCAGACGGTAGTGACGGTCATGAGCACGTTTATACCTACCCCGGGCGCCAGCGGCTTCCTGGAGATAGTGCTGAGCTGGTTCCTGGTAGGGAGGGGCAGCGGTGAGGCGGGCCCGGTCGCCGTGTTCGTGTGGCGCCTGCTCACCTTCTACTCCCTGTTCGTGCTCGGTCCGCTGCTGGGCGGTTACCTGATCGTGAAGCAGGCGGCGGCCAAAGCGGCGACCGATCAGCTGTCGCCCGCAGCGGACGAGAGCGGTGGCGCCTAGGCGCCACCTACGGGGCGCTGCTCGACCACGGAGTCGTACACGGCGCGAAGGCGCTGCCAGTGCAGCTCGGCTGAGAAGTGCTTCACCACATGCTCGCGCGCTGCCCGGCCGGCGGCGGCCACGCCCTGCCTGCCGGCAGCCAAGTGCTGCCAGGCAGCTGCCAGATCCGTCTTCACCGTGCGCGGATCCATGGTCAGGCCCACGCCCTGCAGCACGCTTTCGTGCTCGCCTACGTCGGTGGCTACAGGCATGCAGCCGCTGGCCATGCCCTCCAGCAGGCTTAGGCTCAGGCCCTCGATGGGGCTGGGGAGCACCACCACGTCCGTGCCGCGCCAGATGCTCTTACGTTCCTCAGCGTCCGCCACGAAACCCACGAACTGAAGGCCGGGATGCTGCCCGTAGCGGGCGTGCAACCCTGCGTACAGCGGGCCGGCGCCAACCAGGGTGAGTACGAGCTCAGGGCGCGCGGCCGCCACGAACGTTTCCACCAGCTCCTGCACGTTCTTGTCGGGCGACATGCGGCCCATATACGTGACCCTGAGCTTGTCCGCAAGCCTGTACTCGCTCGCGCCGGGACGGTACTCCTGTACGTCTACCCCGTTCGGCACCACTGCCAGCCGCTCCTCGGCCACTCCGAGCTTGGTGAACTCGCGCTGTAACCGGGGCCCGAAAACTATGACCCGGTCGTAGCGCGCCAGCGCCGGGGCGTAAGCGCGGGCTACGGCCTGACCGACCAGACCGAACTTGGTCGGTCGGTAGTCCCAGCCGTGATGGAAGGTGCCGATCAGGGGAATCCGGAGTTTGCGCGTCAGACGGGGCAGTAAGAAATCGAGCGGGCTCACTGGCAACTGGGCGTGCACCAGGTCTGCGGGCTGTGCGCTCAAGCGCCGCGCCAAGACCCCGTACGCGCCGGGGGCTGGCAGCGTGTAGCCCTGCGTGCGGATCAGGTGCGGCAGGCTCCCCGCGCTCTGCTGCGCCTGGCTGCCACGGTCCGAGAAGTGCGTTA
>JBBAFX010000025.1:0-14544 GCA_041655195.1 Trueperaceae bacterium | reverse complement strand
AGGGCGTTGTCGCCGACCAGCGAGTTGGCCGAGCCGTTGAAGACTACGTAGGAGGCGTCTTCGTCGATGGCGCGCGCCATGTCGAAGTCCTGGAAGCCGCGCTGGCCGAAGTCACCCTTGGTGTAGAAGTCGCCCTGCACTACGTAGAACTCGTGGTCGACTTCCGGGTAGCCCTCCTTGGGCTCCACTACGATCAGGCCGTACATGCCGTTGGCGATGTGCATGCCGACGGGGGCGGTGGCGCAGTGGTAGATGTAGACGCCCGGGTTGAGCGCGGTGAAGGAGAAGGTGGCCTGCTGTCCAGGGGAGATGAGCGTGGCTTCCGCGCCGCCGCCCTGACCGTTCACGGAGTGCAGGTCGATGTTGTGCGGCATCATGCTGGTTGGGTGGTTCTGCAGGGTGAAGGTCACGTAGTCGCCGTGGCGCACGCGGAGCATGGGCCCGGGGACGGTGCCGCCGAAGGTCCAGAACATGTACTCCACACCAGGAGCGATCTCCTGCACTTCTTCGATCACTTCGAGTTCCACCATGACGTGGGCCCGGTAGTCGCGGTTGACGGGCGGAACAACGTTCGGGGCGAAGCCGAGCTCGCCGATGACTACAGGCAGGTCTTCAACCGGGATGCTGTCTTCGGGATCGGACAGGGCCACCTTGGCAAGTACGGGTTGGTTGACGGTTATCTCGTGCGCGTGGCCGTCGTGCGCGTTGGCGGGGGTGCGGTCGCCGTAGAGGGCCACCGCTACTGCGACGGCCACGAACGCGGCGGCTGCTATGAAGATGATGCTTAGTGGCATCGTTCCTTGGGACTTACGCATCTTCTTTCCTCCTAGGCCCGCTGGTGCGGGTTCCTCTTTCTTGTTTCTCCAGGCCCTATAACCTGGACATCTGACTCCAAGTTACGGATTTAGGGGCCCTCCACTCAAGGACAGACGTCCCGGCCACGAACGCCGTGTCAGATGTGAAATACGCCGCGCTAGAGATGAGAACTCCGCCTCCCGTGACCCACGTAAAAAGGCGGACAAAAGTCTCGGAGTTTACTGCTAATCTGGGTACGTGGCTGAGTCGGTTGACAACTCTTTGCACCGTACCCTCCTAAGGCGGGAAGAGAGCTACGCCATTCACGCGCTCGTTTACGCCGCCGAGAACCCGGGCAGCGCCGCCGCCCAGATAGCCAGAGACCTGCAGATGCCGCCCGCGTTCCTCGCCAAGGTGCTCAGGCGCCTAGCCCAGGTGGGCTACGTGGAGAACCGCCAGGGCAGGAACGGCGGGGTGACACTAACAGCAGATCCGGCTGCGCTCACCTTACTAGACATCATCGAAGCCGTCTCCGGACCGGTCATACTCGACACCTGCCAGACCAAGGCCCGCTGCGCCACGCAGCAGCGCAAAGGCTACTGCCGCATCAACGTGTGCTGGATCAACACGACCCTCGCCATCCACGAGGCGCTGAGCGCCGTGAAGCTAGTAGAACTCATCGACAAACCGCGCCGGCCGAAGGCGGAGGAGCCGGTGGGGGTGGCCTGAGGGTCTACCCGCTTGAGGGCTTACGGACCTGAGTGTGTGAGTCGCGGTCACGCGGGCCAGCCTGCCCGGGGCCACCACTTACCTACAACGAGAAGGCGCCCACCGTACGTTCGGTGGGCGCCTCGCTATCTGGAGTGTTTGTCGGCCGATGCCTGGCGACTAACTAACTGCCTACTTACCTCTACCTGTCCGCGCTTACGGTGCCGGTACGCGGCAGCGGATCTCGTAGCTCCAGCGGGTGTTGCGGTGGGGCCCAAGCGTGGTGACCACGAACTCGTTGCCCGCGTCGGCGCTGACCTCGAAGATGCCATCCGCAGAGCCGCGCGGTCCGCCGACCACACCACCGGGGTAAAGGGGATTGCCGTCGTGGTGGGGATCGCCAACGAAGCCGGTCTCGAAGGCGAGCACATCGAAGGGGTACTCCACGATGAAGTTGTCGGGAATGCCGATGGTGTCCCACTGCATGTCGATGACGGCGCCCTCAGGCACACCCGTCAGGTTCCAGATGTCGATGTGCACACCGTAACCGCCGCTGTTAGCGGCTACCCAGCCCTCGCAGGAGCCCAGGTCTATCTCGCGCACGGGGTCGGTCTCGACCGCCACGATGGCGCGGCCGGCGGCGAGCACCTCGGACTGAGCGGGATCGGTTGGGTGCGTCGGCTTAGCCACCGCAGCCATAACTGCGTACGTACCCTTCTCGTTGAACGCGTGATTGAAAGAGAAGCGCGCCTCGCCATCGATCACCGGCCTGGAGGCGAACTTGGCGTCGCTACCGGTGATGGTGTAAGTGAAGCTGACGATGCGCACGTCGGCCGGAATGTTGCGAGCGACCATATCGAAGTTGTACTGCTGGCCTACCTTGCCGTCCATGATGCTGCGGGGCGAGATGTTGAGGGTGACCACGCCGGCGGGATCAGGATCGCGGTCGGAGGTCTCCTCAACAGGGGTGGGAGCGGTACCGCAGGCCGCTATGACCAGTGCCACTAACACTCCACTTAGCAACAAACGAATCTTCTTCACGAACTTCCTCCTTGGACTCATAGGTTCGCTGCGAGTTACTTCGCGCGTTCCTTCGTCCATGCAGCGCCCGAAGACTTGCTTCCGCGTGTAGTACGGCATTTATAGTCCGCCCGCTCTTACGGAACTCATAGTTCGTTCTGTAAGAAACTCGTGATAACCAGGCGCCCCGGCGTGGTTGAGGTGAGCGACCTATGATGAGTGGGTACCAGCCGGTGCCGTCACGGCACCCGCCTAGCTCAAGGAGGCACCCTAGTGGAAACAGCACCCAACGCCCAGCAGGGCGCTCTGCCCCAGGCCAGCTACCGCCGGAGCGGCCGCAGTGGCCTGAAGCTCCCCACCATCTCACTCGGCCTCTGGCACAACTTCGGCGACGATCGGCCAATCGAGACCATGCGCCAGATCCTCACGCGCGCCTTCGAGCTGGGCATCACGCACTTCGACCTCGCCAACAATTACGGACCGCCGCCAGGCTCCGCCGAGCGCAACTTCGGCGAGATCCTCCGCACCGACTTCGCTGGCCTGCGTAATCAACTCGTCATAAGCACTAAGGCGGGTTACGACATGTGGCCGGGGCCTTACGGCGAGTGGGGCTCTCGCAAGTACCTGCTCTCCAGCCTGGGCGAGAGCCTAGACCGCATGGGCCTCGACTGGGTGGACATCTTCTACAGCCACCGTTACGACCCCGACACGCCGCTGGAGGAGACCATGGGCGCTCTCACTAGCGCCGTGCAGCTGGGCCTCTCCATGTACGTGGGTGTGTCGTCTTACTCGGAGCAGACCACGCGCGAGGCCGCGCGCATCCTCCGGCAGAACGGCACGCCGATGCTTATCCATCAGCCGTCGTACTCCCTGCTCAACCGCTGGATAGAGCGGGGTCTACTGGACGCGCTGGAGGACGAGGGTGCCGGCTGCATCGTGTTCTCTCCGCTGGCGCAGGGGCTACTGACGTCGCGCTACCTAGGCGTTGACCCTGCGAACCTGGCGGCCACCCTGCCACCGGACTCCCGCGCCGCGGCCGAGGGGTCCTTCAAGTCGCGTCACCTGTCTCGCGGCAACCTCGAGCACGTGCACGCGCTCAACGACATCGCTAAGGAGCGCGGGCAGACCCTAGCGCAGATGGCGCTGGCCTGGTGCCTGCGTGACCCCCGCGTGACCTCCGTTCTGATAGGCGCCTCCAGCGTGCAGCAGTTAGAGGAGAACTGGGCGGCGCTGAGCAACCTGGACTTCACCGAAGAGGAACTGGCCCGCATAGACGAACACGCTGTGGAGGCCGGCATAAACATCTGGCGCCGCTCCAGCGCCGCAGGCGGTGAGGAGCACCCGGAACCGGTGGGGCAGAGCTGATGCCCCGGACCATCAACGGTCGGCCCGCCGCGCCACCGCCGCCGCCCCGCGCGGCCGCTTGGCGCGCGCTCGAGGAGCACCAGCGCCGCCTGGCGGGCGTAACCCTGACCGACTTGTTCGCCGGGGACGCCGGCCGCTTCGAGCGCTTCTCGTTCAACGTGGCCGACCTGCTGGTCGACTTCAGCAAGCACCGATTGACGGGGGAGACCCTCGGGCTGCTCCTGGACCTGGCGCAAGCGGCAGGTGTGGCCGAGACGCGGGACGCCATGTTCGCGGGCGAGCCCGTGAACAGCACGGAGGGACGCGCCGTACTGCACGTGGCGCTGCGTAACCGCTCCGAGCGACCCATGCACGTTGACGGCGTGGACGTCATGCCGCAGGTGAGGGACGTGTTGGCTCACATGCAGCGCTTCAGCGCCAGCGTGCGCGGCGGTGAGTGGCGCGGTTACGCGGGCGACCGGATAACCGACGTGGTGAACATCGGCATCGGCGGCTCGCACTTAGGGCCACAGATGGTGGTGCGCGCACTGCGGCCGTACGCCGATGGGCCCCGCCTGCACTTAGTGTCGAACGTGGACGGCGCCGCTATCCACGACACCTTGGCGGGCCTGAACCCGGCCACCACGCTGTTCCTGGTGGCGTCCAAGACGTTCACCACGCTGGAGACCATGACCAACGCCCACACCGCACGCCGCTGGCTGGTGGCGGACGCGGGCAACGAGGCGGCCGTGACGCGCCACTTCGCCGCGCTGAGCACCAACCTGGAGGCGGTGGCCGCCTTCGGCATCGATCCGGGCAACGTGTTCGCGTTCTGGGACTGGGTCGGTGGGCGCTACTCGCTGTGGTCAGCGATCGGCCTCAGCATCGCCCTCGCGGTGGGCTTCGAACGGTTCGAGGAGCTACTAGCTGGCGCCTACGCCGTGGACGAGCACTTCCGGCAGACGCCACTCGCCCACAACGTGCCGGTACTCATGGGCCTGCTGAACGTCTGGTACGGCAACTTCTGGGACGCCGAAACGTGGGCGGTGCTGCCGTACGACGAGTCGCTCACTTACCTGCCCGCCTACCTGCAGCAAGCCAGCATGGAATCCAACGGCAAGAGCGTCACGCGCGAAGGCCAGCCCGTGACGTGGCAAACGGGCCCAGTGGTGTGGGGTCAGCCCGGCACCGACGGGCAGCACGCCTTCTTCCAGCTACTGCACCAGGGCACCAAGCTCATTCCCGCCGACTTCATCGTCGCCGCCAAGCCACAACACCCGCTGACGGAGCATCACGACATCCTGCTCGCCAACTTCCTCGCCCAGACCGAGGCGCTCATGCTGGGACGCAGCCTTGAGGAGTCCGGCAGCGCCGCTAAGAGCTTCCCCGGCAACCGTCCCACAACCTCCATCGTGCTACCGCGCCTGACCCCCCGCGCGCTGGGCAGTTTGGTGGCGCTGTACGAGCACGCCATCTTCACGCAAGGCGTGGTGTGGGACGTGAACTCGTTCGATCAGATGGGCGTGGAGCTCGGCAAGGAGCTGGCCAAGAAGCTGGTGAGCGAGGTGCAGCGGGGCGAGCCCGCGGCCGGAGCTCACGACGCCTCCACGGCCGGCTTGCTTAGCGCTATCAGCGCCATGCGGCGGAACCGCGAGTAGCGACTGCTGGCGGGCGGTGGCGGGTGGTGCGGGCGGTGGCTGCCGCTGTCCGGGTACCCCACCGCCCGCCACTAAGGTTCATGCAGGCTTCATGAGGCCTGCGCCAAGGCCGTTTTCACACATCTGACATGGCCCCCTGAGGGTTCGTCGGGTATCTAGGAGTCACGTGAGCGCCAGGCTGGCGCGGATGGAGCTCCATGTCCTACGAACCTGCCCCCAACCGTGCGCGTACCCCGCGCGAACAGCGTGCAGCTCGGCCCTTCACTGGCCTCCTGACTGCCTTCCTCCTCGCCCTGACCCTGGCCGCCTGCACCAAGGCACCGCCCACCGAGGAGCCACCGCCGCCGCCCGGGCCAGGCGCCCCCAGCCTGACAGCCCCGGCCACGATGCACGGCCAGACCACGGCCACCATCCAGGTGAGCGCCGAGGGTCCGTGGCAGTTACGCGTGCTGGAAGGGCAGGGCGAGACTCCCATAGCTCCCCACGTGACCCTGAGCCGCGCTAGCGGCACCGGCGCTACCAACGTGACCCTGACCGTGAACCCTGCCGGCTTGAACCACATACCCAACTACCAGTTCCGGCTCCAGTTGCAGGCCGCGGGAGAGACCGTCACCCGCAGCGTGCTGTTCACGTTCCCGTACGTGACCGGTTACGCCATGCAAGGCGCCGACGGCGCGGGGCTGACGCTAGAGTTGGGAATCGGCGCGGGCGGCGCGAGTGGCGCGGACGGGGCGACCACCTCGAACGGCGCGACCACCGGTGACGACTTTGCCGGGTATACCGACTCGGACGGCGCGCCGGGCGTGATCATCGCGCCTGTGGACTCACCTGACGAGCCCGCAGAGGCGACCGGCGCGGGCGCCGCGGAAGGTGTTCTGCACCCGCTCGCCGCCGAGCCCGCACCCGCGGCGCTTACGGCGGACGAGCAGGCCCAAACGCACGAGATCGGCGTCGACTCCGTGACCCTCATCGTGGGCCTGCAGGCCGCCGATCCGGCGTTGTCGGCCGCTGGCCTGGCGGGCGCGCCCGCTACGACTGCCGTGTCCGCCCTGGGCGTGGCCGTGAACAGCATCGCCGGCGCCCGGGTCGATGCGCGCTTCGACGCGGCCGGCCTAGCGCTGGTCGAGGTGCCGGCCGCCGAAGCCGACGCCGCCTTGGAGCGCCTCGAACGCACACGCGGCGTGCGCTACGTTGAGCTGCCGGTGCCCATCTACCCCGCCTCCAACGACCAGTTCCGGCACCTGCAATGGAACTTAGACGCGGTCGACGCCGAGCAGCTGTGGAGCGTATCCAGCGGCTCGGGCGTGACCATCGCAGTCCTCGACAACGGCTTCTACCCCAACCACCCTGACCTGAGGGCCAACGTGATCGGTCAGTACGACGCCGGCGATCAGAAGAGCAGCGCCGCGGCCACGCGGCCCGAATGCGGTACCCACGGCACGCACGTGGCGGGCATAGCTGCCGCCGCGGCGAACAACACCATCGGCGTGGCGGGCGCCGCGCCTGGCGCTGGGCTCTACCTGGTGGACCTAGATTACGAGACCCGGGCCGGTTGCCCCATGGACTCAGGCAGCCTCATCCGCGGCATCCTCCACGTTGTGAACGACGGCAACCCGCACGCGGAAGTGATGAACCTGAGCCTCGGCACCAGCCAGGCCCTCGGCCAGAGCACCGTGGACGCGCTGCGCGCCGCCCGTAACGCCGGCATCATCATCGTGGGCGCCGCCGGCAACACGGCCTGCACCAACGGCCAGGCCACTTTCGACCCCATCTCGTACCCGGCCAGGTACGCCGAGGTGTGGGCCGTGGGCGCCACCGACCGCGATGACCGCCGCGCCTGCTACAGCCACATCGGCCCGGAACTGTTCATAGCCGCGCCCGGCGGCGACGGTTTCGGCCCGGGCGAGCGTTACGACACCATCTTCAGCACCGATTACGACCACGTGAGCGGCACCCACAACTACGGCTGGATGGAAGGCACCAGCATGGCCGCGCCCATGGTGGCCGGCATAGTGGCCCTCCTCAAGGGCGCCGTGCCCAGCGCCACTAACGAGCAAATCCGGGAGGCCCTCATAACCGGCGCTACCGATCTCGGTAGCCCCGGCCACGACGATCAGTTCGGTTACGGCCTCATCAACGCCGCGGCCGCCTACGAGGCGCTCACCGGCGCGACCGAGCCGCCCCCACCACCCCCGCCGCCTGTTGGCGTGATGCAGATCTCGTTCCCTGATCACGACGAGTACCCCGACACCTTCCTAGACCCGGACGGCATCTTCACCATCACCAACGTGCCCACCGGACCGTTCCGCATTGTGGTGGCTACGGACGAGGACGGCGACGGCGCCTACGGTGAGCAAGGCGAGTACTACGGCGAGGCGACGGTGGACGTCCGCTTCGACCAGCCGAACCAGGCCGTGGTGATACTTAGGCAGCGTTAGTGGCCCGCTGATACGCGCGGCCCCACGCGGCCGGCAGCCTCAGGTGGTGTAATCGGGCATGCACCATGCTCACCACAGGCTGCCGGCCGCGCTGCTGGCGCTACTGGCGTTGGCTCTAGCGGCCCTAACAGGCGCGGGTTACGGGCAGGTTGCACACCCACCCGCCGCCATCCTTCTGCGCCCCGGCGCCGCGGCACGGGAAGCAAGCCCCGCCATAGTTATCGACACGTTCCAGCACGACACGCGCTTCTACAAGCAGAGCACCTCCGGCACGGCTGAACCGGACCTGCACGAGGTCCTGCTGGGCACCCGTTCGCTGCGCGTGAGCACCGACGGCACGGGCCAGCAGGTCAACCTGCGCGCGCCCGACCTGGAACCGCTCGACCTGAGCGGCGTGTTCCTGCGCCTGCAGCTGAAGGTCGAGGGGTTAGAGCACCTGCGCAACCTGTACCTCTACCTCAGTAACGACGGTTTCGCGACGCACGACGTCTACCCGCTGCTCACGTACTCGCCAGCGCCGGCGGAACGCGTGCTGGACGACGGGGAGTGGGCCACCCTGACGCTCAACCTGGGCTCGCCCCTGGCGCCACCCGTGGTGGACCTCACGCGCGTGACGGACGTGCAGCTGAGCCTAGTCGACGACGGCGCCGCGCCGGTGAACGTGTGGTTCGCGGGCCTGGACGCGTTAGCCAGCCCCGAGCGGGGCGTGGTGACGCTAATGTTCGACGACGCCCGCTCGGGCGTTTACGAACTGGCGTTACCGCAGACCCAGCGGCACGGCATCAGAGCGAGCGTGGCGGTCATACGCGACCTGGTGGGCGAGGAAACGTTCATGACGCTCGACCAGCTACACCTCATAGAGCGTTTCGCGGGGTGGGAGGTGGTGGCGCACCACGTCACCGCGCTCGATCACGGCTTCGACAGCCTGAACGAAGCCGCGCTGCGCGCCGAGCTGGAGGGCGTGAAGGAGTGGATGCTCGCGCACGGCTTCCGGCGCGGCGCGGACGTGATCGCTTACCCGCACGGGCTCATCGACCAGCCCGCAATCGACATCGTGCGGGGTTACTTCGCCGCCGGCCGCACCATCGTGCGGGGCTCAGGACTAGAGACCCTGCCGCCCGCCGACCCGTACCGGGTGCGTGCGCTGAGCGTGGAGAGCACCGACAGCGTTCACGCGCTGACGGCCGCCATCGACCGTGCAGCGCGTGAGAAAGGGTGGCTGGTGCTTGTCTTCCACCAGCTGATCAACTCGCCCCCAGAGTACGCGCCCCAGTACGGGGGGCTCGATTTCGCTCAGGTCATGGCCCACTTGGCCGCAGCCGACGTGGACGTGCTGACCTTCACCGAGGCCGTACTGGGGCGCTGAGCTCAGGGCGTAATTTCAGGGCGTCAGGTCAGGGCGTCAGGTCGCTACCTGGCCCTGGTCACTCACCGGTTACGCGCGGGTTACCTGCGAGTCGCTGGCGGGTTGCCAACCGGTCACTCGCTGCCGACCACGCGCGGGTTACGCGCGGGTTGCAGGCGAGTCGCTAGCCGTTTGCCCGCCGGTCACTCGCCGCCGACCACGCGGTAGACCTTGCCCGTGGTGCCGGACGGGCCGGGCACCGCGGTGGTCATGACGTAGATCTCACCGGCGGCGTCGCGGCCGAAGGCGAGGACGAACTCGCCCAACTGGCGGTCGAGCAGGAACTCCCACTGAGCGCCGTCGTTGACCTGCGCCACGAAGAACTTACCGCCGGGCTCCTGGAACGACTGGCTCCAGTCGCCGAAGACGTAATGGCCTTCGAGCTCAGGGATGGCAGAACCGCGGTAGATGTAGCCGCCCGAGACGGATATGCCCCGGTCGGCTATGTTCATCTCTTCCGGCGCGCCGAGTTCGGCGGCCACGCCGGGGTGGGCGTAGGTGAGCACCGGCTCCACGAAGGCGTCGCCTATGGGCGGCACCGCGTCGCTTTCGGTTATCACAGCGTTAGGGTCCGTGGGCGAGAAGCCGAAGGCACCCTCGCGCAGGTTCCAACCGAGGTTGCCGGGCGCGGTCACGTAGTTGATCTCTTCCCACATGTTCTGGCCCACGTCCGCCACGACCAGCGCGCCCGTAGCGGGATCGACGCTGAAGCGGTAGGGGTTGCGGAGGCCCCAGAGGTAGATCTCGGGGCGGGCGGTGTCGCCGGACCACTCGTAACCTGCGGGCAGCTCCATGCCGTCCGCGAAGGGGTTGTCGGCGGGGATGCCGTACGGCAGGTCGCCCGTGGTGGTGTCCACGTCGAGGCGCAGGATGCTGCCCTTGAGTGTGGTGACGTCCTGGCCGTGACCCATGGGCGGGTGACCTTCCGCCACGTCGTTAGCCGCGCCGCCGTCGCCCAGGCCCAGGTAGAGGTAACCGTCGTTGCCGAACAGCACCTCGCCGCCGTTGTGGTTCATCTGGGGCTGGTCTAGCTCGAGCAGCACGCGCTCGCTCTCCGCGCTCAGGGCGGAGCCGTCTTCGTTCAGGGTGAACTCTGAGAGGTGCGCAGTGTGGTTCCAGCCTTCGGGCGCGCCGTCACGCAGCGGCGCGCTGTAGTACGCGAACGCGCGGCCGTTGTTAGCGAAGTCCGGGTGGAACGCGAAACCGAGGAGGCCGCGCTCGTCGTAACCCGGGTCCAGCTGGACCATGCGGTCGGCTATGTCGAGGAACGGGGTCTCGCTCCTCGTGCCGTCCTGACTAACCACGTAGACCTGACCGGTGCGGTCGACTACGAAGAGCCTGTCATCATCGGCGGGCGCCGTGAGCGTCACGGGTGAAACGAAGCCGTCCGCGACTAGTTCTAGGGTGAGGAAGCCGAACGGGCCCTCCTCGGTGGTCTGGCCTTCCTGCGCCAGCGCGCCGGCGAGCAAGAGAGCCGCTAGCAGCACCAGTAGGTGTCTGACTCTGGGCATGGTTCCTCCTTCTGTGACCCGGCGGTGGGACGGTCGCGCGGCCTCGAGCGGCCGAGCGGTGGGGCTGTGGGGGAGAGCTGTTTAGCTACGTCCCGGAGCCGGAGTCGTGTAGGTGACGAACCCCGCCTAACGTTGGCACGCACCGATGAGATGCGCAGTAGCAGATGGGCAACGGGAGGTACATGCGTCCCTCACGCGCGGTTGTAGCGTGGCCTCAACTGTCCTCGCCAGCAGGACGCCCCGTAGCGATACCCTCAGGAGGAAGAAGATGACCGACGTTCCCGTACATGAGACCCAGCTAGGCATGAGCCGCGTGGTTAGCGGTTCGTTCGACGCCACCATAGATTCCGTTACCGCCGCGCTCAAGGAGCAGGGGTTCGGCATCCTCTCCGACATCGACGTGGCCGCCACCCTTAAGGACAGGCTCGGCGCCGACATGGAGCCGTACCGCATCCTGGGCGCCTGCAACCCGGGCCTGGCACACCAGGCGCTGTCGGCGGACCGCAGTATCGGTCTGCTGCTCCCCTGCAACGTGGTGGTGCGCGAGGTGGAGCCGGGCAGCGTGGAGGTCAGCATCGCCGACCCCAAAGCCGTCTTCTCCTTGGCGCCGGCCGAGACCATGGGCCACGTAACCAACCTGCCCGGCGCAGCGCGCGAGCGCCTGGCCGCTGCTTTGGCGGCTCTCGCCTGAATGTCCACGCGCTCGTTCGACGTCCTAGTGGTGGGCGCCGGCTTGGTCGGCGCCGCCTGCGCGTTCCGCCTAGCAGAACAGGGGTTACGCGTTGGTCTCATCGAGGCGCTGGACGCTCCGGCCATGGGTTCCACGGCCAAGAGCGCCGCGGGCGTACGGGTGCAGTTCTCCACTGAGGCCAACATCCGCCTCTCGTGGGAGAGCATTCAGGAGTACGAGGCGTTCCCCGAGTTGTTCGGGGAGGACGTGGGTTACCGCCCGATCGGCTACCTGCTGTTGGTGCCGCAAACCGACTGGGAGCCTCACCACGCCGCCGTGGCGCTGCAGCACCGCGTGGGCGTGCCCGTGGAGGTGCTCACCCCAGAGGCAGCGCAGCAACTCGTGGCGTTCGACACCACTGGCATTCACAGCGCTACCTTCGGACCCAAGGACGGCGTGGTCGACCCGCACGGCGCCACCATGGCGTACCTGGGCATGGCGCGCCAGCGCGGCAGCGTGGTGCACGTGGCCACCGAGCTGATCTCCGCAGAGCGTGTGGGTGACGTGTGGCGCGTGAGCACGACCAGCGGCGCCTTCGAGGCGCCCGAGGTGCTGAACGCGGCCGGCGCCTGGGCGGGCGAAGTGGCGCGGCGCGCCGGCATGGACGTGCCGGTGGCGCCCTACCGCCGCAACGTCTTCGTGACCGGACCGCTGCAGCGCGAGCACTCCTACCCGCTGACCGTGGACCTAACCACTGGCCTCTGGTTCCGCAGCGAAGGGGAGCGGCTCATCATCGGCATGTCGAACCCCGCCGAACCCGCCGGTTTCGTCGACACCGTCGACTGGGGCTGGCTGGAACCCACCCTCGAGGCCGCCATCGGGCGCTTCCCGTGGATGGAGGAGGTGACCCTCGACCGGCGTGCCAGCTGGGCGGGTTACTACGAGATAACTCCTGACCACAGCCCCATCCTCGGGCGGCCCGCGGGAGTGGAGGGGTGGATCAACGCCTGTGGCTTCTCCGGCCACGGCGTGCAGCAGGCCCCCACCGTGGCGCGCCTCATGACCGAGGAACTGCTGCATGGCCGCGCGTCGAGCCTGAACATCGACGAGTTCAGGCTCGAGCGCTTCGCCGCTAAGGCCGAGCGGGCCGAGCGGCACATCATCTGAGAACCTGAAGCGGTCTCTTCGCGGCCAGCGTGGCTGTTCGTGCACCGCAGATGGCAGCTGCTTAGTTACCGGCCTGCGGCGCCTCCACCGTGAAGCCCGCGATCATGCCCAGCGCCACGTGGGGCTCACCGGTCTCGGGATCAGGCACGAAGCAGATCGCCACGTAGTCGCCAGGCGCCAGGTCGTAAGTGATGAAGCTGGAGAGGCCCAAAGACAGCGCCTGCGCGCCGCCTATGGGCATGGCCGGCAATTCGCCCTCACCGCCCGTAGCCATGCTCGCCATGAACTGCTCCAGCGTCACGCCCTCGTTCAGCTTCATGAGCGCCATCTCGTGCGGCTGCGGACCGTCGTTCACGATCTTCCACACGTGCTCGCCGGTCGGCACGCTGGTGGGCATGGTGAAGGCGAAGTCGCGCATGCGCACCTCGATGTCGGCGGCCGGTTCAGCGGCGGCGTCACCGCTGGCGGCCTCTCCCACCACCTGCAGCACGTCGGTCATGCCGAGCGCCAGGTGAGGAACGCCCTCAGCGTTCGTGATGAAGCAGAGCAGCACGTACGTGCCGGGCTGCGTGAAGTCGACCAGCACTTCGGCCTCGGTGCCCGGCGGAATCATGCCGACACCGCCAGTCAGGGTGCCCAGCGCCAGGGCGGCTTCGCCCTCTTCCGCCAGTGCCTGGAAGAACTGCTCGGTGCTGACGCCGTCGTTGAGGCGCGCGAACTGCAGGTGGTGCACCTCGGCGCCGTCGTTCCGCAGCAACACGTTCTGCCAGCCCGCCATCAGTTCGGACGGACCCTCGAAAGAGTAGTCGTGCGCCACGAACGCGGCGGTGGCGTGGGCTGCGTGATCGGCCTGGGCGAACGCGAAGCTCGCGATCGGGACCGACAGGACAGCCACCGTGAGCAGTAGCCGTCTTGGGCGCCTTAAGCGAGGACCATGAAGAGCCCGGTGGAACCACATGAGCGGGCGAGCCGGAACGTGCCTGTCCCTGAGCATATTGGTTACCCCTCTAGGGTTGGATTTTGAGGGCGGAGTTCGTGTAGGCCGTCATACTAGGGTCGCCACCAGCGCAGCGCGGTGACGCCTGCTGGGCGCCGAAGGACCGCTGCATCGGCTCCACGGGACCGCCTGCTGGCGTCTCCCGAGGTGTAAAGGGTGCTTGACAAAGAGCCAGTGGTGGCGTACCTTTTGTCAAGGTACCTTTACACCAACTGGAGATGACACCATGACACACACCAACCCGGACCGCGCCAGAGGCTTCAGGCAGTTCACTATCGGCATGCTCGCCTACACCGTAATTGTCATAGCCGGCGGCTTCCTCCTCGAGCCCCAGACCCTCACGCCCCTCGTCGCCGCGCTCATAGCCCTGCTCCCCATCGCCGCGGCGCTCTGGGCCATGGCCGGCTGGCTTAAAGCGGTACGCACGTTCGACGAGCTTCAGCAGAAGATCTTCTCGGAGAGCGGTCTGATAGCGCTCGGCCTCACCGCGGTGGCCACCTTCACCTACGGTTTCCTGGAGGTCCTGATGGGACTACCCAAGGTGAGCATGTTCGCCGTCTTCCCGTTCATCGCCGCCACGTTCGCACTGGCCCAGCCCTTCGTGCGCCGGCGCTACGCATGAAGAACCGGCTGCGCGTGCTCAGAGCGGAACGCAACTGGTCGCAAGCCGACCTAGCCAACCGGCTGGGGGTAAGCCGCCAGACGATAAACGCCATCGAGACAGAGAAGTACGACCCTAGCCTGCCACTCGCCTTCGCCATAGGCCGCCTGTTCGAGCTGCATATCGAGGAGATCTTCAGCGACAAGCCGGAGGCCTGACCAGGCACCCTC
>JBBAFX010000024.1:0-14598 GCA_041655195.1 Trueperaceae bacterium | reverse complement strand
AGTGGTGGCACTGGAATCTCAACTTGCGATAGGCGGTCGATTAGAAGAGTCTTTACTTTTGTGCGGGCAACGTGCTTCGCCTTATCTCTACGATATTTGGTTGTCCGCATGTAGTGGGCCACGAATCGAGGGTTGAGACTATGCCTGAAAGCGTAGCAATGGTCGTGAATGGCGACTGGTTCCTTCCCAAGCCACGCAACGGCCTTGCCTACGTCGTCGACTGTCTCTCCGACATCGGTGAGAACTACGTCACCGGGCTCGGCAAAGCGAAGCTTTGATGCCAACTCTGCACTGACGTGAGAAATAACGGTATCGGCTGATGTGCCGTAGTGCGTGTAGATCTCACCGTAGTGAATCGCAGGGATGCCGCTCTCGACGAAGTCGCGCTTGTTGAACCTACGCCCTCGAATGAAGCGCCCAAGGTCTCCCATCGTGACCCAATCAACCGCCGGGGTGACCACCTCATCGTCGAACGCGAAAAGAGCGTCTGTGAAGTATGAATACTGTATACGGCGCGCCTCCAGCTCCGCCTCCAGCTCCGCCTCCAGCTCCGCCTCCAGCTCAACAAACGAGTCAAGCAACCTAACGATACCCTCTTGTACGTCCATGGGTGGAACGGGAATCCGTATCCTCTCAAGTGAGTCCCCTGACAAACGACGTACTTTCGCGCCAGAAATGTAGCGTTGCTTCTGCCGCTGGAACTCCCCGGATTGAAAGAAGTAGGAAACGAATTTCGGATTTAGGTCATGCCGATAGATGAAGGCATCTCCACTGACCGCAGCGGAACCAGAGCCTAACCAAGCGGTCGCCTTCCCAACTGCTAGGTCGTCCTCACTTGTGGTCGCAATAACAAGGTCGCCTGGTCGTGCTTTCCGAAGCCTTGTTGCAAGTTGTGGGTCAACGAATGAGACCGTCTCGGTAATCCATGCACCGTACCGTGTATGAATCTGACCGTAGTGAATTGCAGGCACGCCGTGGTCCCTAAGATCGGCCTTTTGCAGTCCATTCCCCCGAATGAACTCACCAACCTGACCCAAAGCCTTGTGCTGCACCCTAAGACCCAACTTTCTTCGCGTCCAGGCCTCGCACTATCTCATCAATAGAAACTCGCAGTTCCTGCTGCCGGTCCACAATCCGGGCAATCTCCGCATTTAACGCAACGATATCGACCTCTTCGCGGGTGTCTTCTGGTTCTACGTACGAAGTCACAGAGAGGTTGTAATCGTTCTCCCCGATGTTCCCGTTAGATACCAACAGCGCCACGTGGTCAACATCCTCACGAGCCACATAGGCATCGAGTAGGTGCAGCTGGTTCTCCGGCGTCAGCTTGTTCTTGTTCCCGCTCCGCTCAAACTCAGCCGATGCATCGATAAACAGCACGGCGTTATCGTTCTTCGACTTCTTGAGCACGATGATGCAAGTGCCGATAGTGGTCCCAAAGAACAAATCCGGCGGCAACTGAATCACGGCGTCCACGTAGTTGTTATCGATCAGGTATTTGCGGATCTTCTTCTCAGCCCCACCGCGATACAGCACGCCTGGGAACTGCACGATGGCCGCGGTACCGTCCTCCGCCAGCCACGACAACATGTGCATCGTGAACGCCAGGTCTGCCCTAGCCTTGGGCGCCAGCACACCGGCCGGCGCGAAGCGTTCGTCGTTTATCAGCAAAGGGTCGCTATCGCCCGGCCACCGGATCGAGTACGGCGGGTTCGACACAATCGCCTCGAACGGCTCATCGTCCCAATGCGCCGGCTCCGTCAGCGTGTCCCCATGAGCAATATCGAAGTTCTCGAAGTTCACGTCGTGCAAGAACATGTTTATGCGCGCCAGGTTGTACGTGGTCAGGTTGATCTCCTGACCGTAAAAGCCACCCACGTTGCCCTTGCCCAGCACCTTGGCGAACTGCAGCAGTAGCGAGCCAGAACCCACCGCCGGGTCGTAAACCCGACTCACGCGCTTCTTGCCCACCACGGCAATGCGGGCGAGCACCTCCGAAACCTCCTGCGGGGTGAAGAACTCGCCGCCCGACTTGCCGGCCTGCGAGGCGTACATGGTCATCAGGTACTCGTACGCGTCGCCGAACAGGTCAATGGCGTTGTCTTCCAGGTCACCCAGAGGCAAGTCGCCAATGGCGTCTAGCAGGCTTACCAGCTTTTCGTTGCGGCGCGCCACCGTGCTGCCGAGCTTCGAGCTGTTCACGTCCAGGTCATCGAAGAGACCCTTGAGGTCGTCCTCGCTCGAGGTGCCTATAGCCGAGCCCTCGATGTTGCGGAACACCCGCTCCAGGGTCTCGTTCAGGTTCTGGTCGTGCCTAGCACGGTTGCGTACGTTGCTAAACAACTCAGACGGAAGGATGTAGAAGCCCTTCTCGGCCACGGTCTCGGCGCGGCCGAACTCCGCCTGGTCATCAGGTAGCTCCGCGTAATCGAACTTCGCGTTACCGGCCGCGTGCTCACCCTTGTTGATGTACGCGGCCAGGTTCTCCGAAATGAAGCGGTAGAACAGCATGCCCAGCACGTAAGATTTGAAATCCCACCCGTCCACGCTGCCGCGCAGGTCGTTAGCTATGCGCCAGATGGTCCTGTGCAGTTCGGCGCGCTGGGCTTCACTCGTTTTCGGCGTCATGGTTCCCCTTCACGGTTCAACACAGCATCGCACGGGCTTCTCAAGAGCAACCACTTACGCCGCCCTAATCGAAGAAACCGGCCACGGGGGCCGGCTTCTATTGGCATTGCTTGGTGCCGAGGAGGGGACTTGAACCCCTACAGCCTTGCGGCCACCAGCCCCTCAAGCTGGCGCGTCTACCTATTCCGCCACCTCGGCTAAGGCTGCTCACCCAGGGCCAAGCCCGTGTGTGAGGCAAAGGTAATGTTATCGCCCGGAGCGAAGGGGCGTCAAGCAGTGGCGGCGCCCGATTAGGTAGCCGCGCGTCGGCCTAGCTCAATTCAACTTGGTCAGCTGGAACGTGCCCGTGTCGCCAGCGCAATCGCCGGCGCTCACACTGTAGCTGCCCGTCATGGTGGCGTCGCCAAGTCGCGCAGTGAACTGTATGCCGTGTCCGCCGCTCACCGCACCGAACGCCACGTTGTCGCCCGTCACGGAACCGTTCACCGTACCGTTGACCAAGCAGGGCGAGTTAGTGATAGAAACCACGCCAGTAAGGGTGCCGCCCTCATGCACGAACTGAGCGTTAACGGCGCCGCCACCGCCAAGGCTACTCGTCCACGTGCCCTGCCACCCGCCGTGAACCTCTCCCCTTTCGGTCGGCGCCGCCGAACTGCACGCTGCGAGCACCAGCACAGCCGCGGCCACGACCGCCGCCCTCAAAGTAGTGCGCAGCCGACCCACTAACACCTGTGGTCCCATGCTTCCCTCCCCTGTATTCGGCGTTCTTGTTGCTTGCGGCATGCTATGTGCGCTCGGTCACCATGTCAAGCGCCGCTCCCCGGATTCGACCGACCCCTGGGCTGACGATGCACCCCGTGGCGCGCCCCTCGGTTATTCTCTGTACCCAATGACCGAACGCCGCCGCCAGCGCATCTTCGACGTGCTCTCCCGCCGCCAACCCGACCTGACAGTGCTGGCGGAGGACGTGTACAAGCCCCACAACCTCTCCGCCATCCTGCGCAGCTGCGACGCCGTGGGCATAGGCGAGGTTCACGCCGTGAAACCCACGGGCGGGGTGGCCACCTACAACGCCACCAGCGCCAGCGCCGAGAAGTGGGTCGACCTGGTGGTGCACGACAGCATCGGCACGGCCGTGGGCACACTGAAAGAGCGAGGCTACAAGGTCTACGCAGCGCACTTCTCCGAGGAAGCCGTGGACTACCGCGACGTGGATTACGTGCAGCCCTGCGCGGTGCTGCTCGGCAACGAGAAAGACGGCGTAACGGACGAAGCGGCGGCTTTGGCTGACCGGCACATCATCATCCCCATGTTGGGCATGGTGCAGTCGCTGAACGTCAGCGTGGCCGCAGCTGTGATCCTGTTCGAAGCGCAGCGGCAGCGCCGCGAGGCCGGCATGTACGCCACACCCCGCCTAACACCGCTCCAGACCCGCGAGGTGGCCCTGCGCTGGCTGTCGCGCTCCGACGCCGCGCTGCTCGCCCAGGAGCCACTGCCCGGTGAGGACCAGTCCGCAAGCCAACTTTGACCACGCGCACCCGGGACACCCTGTGTAGTCTTAGCGGCATGGACTCGGAAACGTACTCCCTCAACGGCTCGCCGCGCCGTGCGCCCACCGCCACTTGGTACGCGCCTGCGCGGCTGCTTTCGCTCCTGGCCCTAGTTCTGGTACTCGCCATAGCCGCCTGCGCGCCCACACCACCTCCCGACGACGACGATGACGATGACGATCCGCCCCCCGCAGTCGGTGATGTACGCCTGAAGGAAGTCGTGAGCGGCGTCGATTACCCGGTGGTCATCACCAACGCGGGCGACGAGCGCCTGTTCGTGGTGGAGCGCGCCGGCCGCATCTGGATAGTGCAAGGCGGCGCAGTGCAACCCGAACCGTTCCTCGACATCCGCAGTGACGTGGCAACAGAAGGCGAACAGGGCATGCTCGGCCTGGCCTTCCCGCCCGACTACGCCACCAGCGGCGCCTTCTACGTGTACTTCACCAACACGGACGGCCGCGGTGCGCTGGCGCGCTTCCACGTGAGCGACGCGGACCCCGACAGCGCCGAAGTAAACGGCGAGACGCTGATAGAACTAACGGAGCGCAGCACCAACCACAACGGCGGCCAACTAGCGTTCGGCCCCGACGGTTACCTCTACTGGGCCGTGGGCGACGCCGGCAACGGCGCCCTGGCCCAGAACCTCGGAAGCCTGCGCGGCAAGCTGCTACGCCTGGATGTGTCGGGCGCCACCGGCTACGCGGTGCCGGCAGATAACCCCTACGTAGACGAGCCGAGTGCCGCCCCCGAAGTGTGGGCCTATGGCCTGCGCAACCCGTGGCGCTTCTCGTTCGATAATGCGGAGGACCTAATCTACATAGCCGACGTAGGCGAGAACCGCCACGAGGAAGTGAACGTGCAACCCAGCACCGCGGCCGGGCTGAACTACGGCTGGCCGGTCATGGAGGGCGACGCCTGCTTCCAGCCCGCCAACTGCGACCCGAGCGGCTACACAGCGCCCGCCTTCACCTACGACCACGACACCAGCAGCCGCTCCATAACGGGCGGTTACGTGTACCGCGGACCCTCCGCGCCGGACCTAGTAGGCCACTACGTGTTCGGCGACTACATGACCAGCCGCCTATACACCGCCGCAGCAAGCGACCAGTGGCGCATGCGCCCCCTACTCGAGAACGACGAACGCCTGCGCACCGCCACCTTCGGTGAAGGCGCCGACGGGCAGCTTTACGTAGCGAACTTCGAGAACGGCACCATCTACGAGATAACCCAGGAGCTACCCTGACCTAACCAGCCAACGGCGACCGGAGGAGGCCGGCGTCAGGCAGCGGAGAAAGGCGGAAGCCAGCGTCAGCCGGCGGTTTCCGCCTCCGGGTACTTCACCTTGTACGCCTCCATGGCCTGCTCTATCAGCCGGTGCGTGTCGTCCATGCCGTGCCAGTCCTCGACGATGGTCTTCTTGCCCTCAAGCTCCTTGTAGATGCGGAAGAAGTGCTCGATTTCGCGCAGGCGGTGGCGGGAGATGGAGTCCAGGTGGCGGTTACCGTCGTAACGCGGATCGTCCACCGGCACGGCCAATATCTTCTGGTCGCGGCCCTTCTCGTCGCTCATCTCCAGGAAGCCCAACGGGCGGGCGCGCACCACGGCTCCCGTGAAGGTAGGGCGGTTCATGAGCACCAGGATGTCCAGCGGGTCATCGTCCTCCGCGTAAGTGCTGGGAATGAAGCCGTACTCGCCCGGGTAATGCATGGGGCTGTACAGCACGCGGTCTAAGCGGAACACGCCCAGCTCGTGGTCGTACTCGTACTTGTTGGAGCTGCCGCCGGGCACCTCAATAACGGCGTTCACGAGCTCCGGGGAGCGGTCGCCTGAGGGCAGATGGTAAAGGTTCACGCTGTTCGTCACGAGCTAGTCCTTCCGGCGCGCCAGCCGTTCACCAGGGCGCGCGCCACAACTTCCTGAACTCCCACCGAAAGCGCCGCGATCGGCGCGGTGGGGCCGGTCCCAGTAGAGAGCACGAAGGTGCTGTCGCCATCGAAGACCGTGTGAGATGGGCGCGTCACGCGCGCTATGCCTATGTGAGCGCTCTGGCTGAGAGCCTGCGCCTCGGCTTTGGTGAGGTTGGCGTTGGTGGCCACCACCACCAGGGTGGTGTTGGTGCCGGGCATGGCCGCGAAGCCCTCCGCGGCGCCCAGCCCGAGCGTGCCCGGCACGCCCGCCAGCATGGCGCCCGTATCGGGGTCTATCAGGTTACCGACCGCGTTACTAACAGCCAGAGCGGCTACCTGCACGCCGGCTACGGTCTCCAGGTGGCTGCCGATGCCGCTGGCCACCGCCAATTCGGGGCCGCGGATCTTGCCCACGGTGGCGCCGGTGCCGGCCCCGACGCGCCCCTGCTGCACCGGGGCCGCGGACGCGGCAGACGCGGCGGCGTAACCGTCCTCAGCGGTGGGCCTGACGGTAGCGGAACCGACCGCCAGGTCGAACAGCACGGCGGTGGGCACTATGGGCACGCGCGCCACGCCCACGTCTATGCCGCGGCCGCGCTCCTCCAGCCAGCGCACCACGCCGTCAGCCGCGGCCAGCCCGAACGCGCTGCCGCCGGTGAGGAGCACGGCGTGCACGGCCTGGTTGGTCTTCTCGGGCGACAGCAGGGCGCTCTCGCGCGAGCCGGGCGCCGAGCCCATGACCGTACCGGAAGCCACGCAGCCGCCCTCGGGCATGAGCACCACGGTGCAGCCCGTGCGCGCTTCGAGGTCGGTATGGTGGCCGACCTCGATCCCGTCTATAGCTGTGAGCGTGAGGTTCAACGGGTCAGCCGCCACCACCCGCTCCTTGCAGGTACTGGCTCACGTCACTCGGGTCCACCTCGATGATCTGAATCCGGTCGGGGGGCGTGTCCACGGTGGCGCGTAAGCCGGTAGCGGTGTCTATGGGCAGGCTCAGCAGCACGCTCTGACCCAGCGCCTGCTGCGTGAGGTCGTCGCTCTCACGGAACGCCGCCCGCACGCCGCCGGGGTCCAGGGCGCCCGACTTCAGGTCCATCTGGTGGAACACAATGCCGGGCGGCACGGGGAACTGCGCGGCGCCGGACCGGCCCTGCAGGGCGGCCGACACGAAGTCGTTCCATACGTAGATGGGTTGCCGCGAGGAGGTGATTATCTCGCCGTCAGGCATGCGTGCGGGCATACCGCGGCTGCTGTCGTAACCGATCCACACTGACGCCGCCATGCCCGGGGTCAGACCCACGAACCACAGGTCGACCTCGTTGTTGGTGGTGCCGGTCTTGCCCGCCACCCAGCGGCCGGGCACGACCGCCCGGTTAGAGAGACCGTAAGCGGGATCGCGGTCCGCTACGTTGCCGTGCAGCATGTCGAGCATGATGTACGCCGTCTGCTCGCTCCACACGCGCGCCGAGTTAGGAGCGGCCTCGTAGAGCACGTTGCCGTCGGCGTCCTCCACGCGCTCAATGAAGTACGGCTCCGTGTAAATGCCGCCGTTAGCGAAGGCAGCCATGGCGGCGGTGTGCTGCAGCGGCGTGACCTCCTCAGAACCGAGCGCCATGGCGTAGTACGGCATGACGTCGTAGCCGAGCTCACGCGCCTTCTCAGCCACCGCCTGCGGCGAGGCGGCCTCCAGCGCCTTCACGGCGGGGATGTTGCGGCTGGTGTTCAAGTTTGCGCGCACGGTCAGGTAACCGTGGTACTGGAAGTCGTGGTTATCCGGCCTGTAAGGCGGCTGGCCGGGCACATTGAACGAGGCTGGCGCGTCCACCAGGATGGTGGCCTGGTTGAAGCCACCCTGCTCTATGGCGGTGGCGTACACGATGGGCTTGAACGAGCTGCCCGGCTGGCGGTACGCCTGCGTGGCGCGGTTGAAGTCCTCGGGGGCTACGCCCTCGTAAAGCTTCTGCCCAGCCATGGCCATGACGGCGCCGGTGGCGGGGTCCACCGCCACTATGGCCAGCTGCGCACCCTCGGGCACGGCGGCGTCCAGGCTGGCCTGGTTAGCGGCCAGCTGCGCCTGCACGTCGATGGTGGTGGTGACCTTAAGGCCACCGCGGCCGAACACTACACTGTCGCCGTAACGGTCCAGCAGCCAGTCGCGCACGGCCAGCACCACGGCGCGCGAGAGGTCGGAGCTGACGCTCGACTGCACCAGTACGTCCTCATCGGTGCGCACGGCGCTGACCACGTTGCCGGCACCGTCGTACTCCACTTCCCAGCCGAGCGGCGTCAGTGGGTAGAGCCAGGCACGGTCCGCCATGTCCTGGCTGATCATGCCTAGGCGCACCATGCGGTCCAGCACCTCCCGCATGCTGCGGCGGCTAACCTCGAACTCGTTATGCCGCGCGTTAGGCGCGGGGATGATGCGGGCCAGATACAGCCCCTCGGCCAAGTTCAGCTCAATGGGGTCCTTGCCGAAGTACGTCTGTGCGGCGGCGCCTATGCCGTACACGTTGCCGCCCCAGAACACCACGTTTATGTAGTGCTGCAGGATCTCGCTCTTAGTCAGGCGCCGCTCGAGCTCCAGCGCCAGCATGGCCTCCTTGGCCTTGCGCTCCAGCGAACGCTCGGACCGAATGTCCTGCAGGAGCACGTTCTTGATGACCTGGGTGGTGATGGTAGAACCGCCACGCCCGGCGTCGCCGAGGAACTCCTCGTAAGCGGCGCGCAGTATGCCCAGCGCGTCCACCCCGTAATGGCTGAAGAAGTCGTCGTCCTCGTACGCCACTATGGCCAGCAGCGCGGCCGGCGACACCTGATCTAAGGTCACGGGAATGCGATTGGTAGATTCGCGGTCCTCGCCCATGGCCGGCACCAGCACGCCGATGCGGGTAGAGCCGTCGTTAGCGAACACCTGCGAGGTGGTGCTGAACTTGAGGGCGTCGAGCGCCTCCAGCGACGGGAGCTCCTGCGCCCACTTCAGCGCGGACGAGGCCAACAGCGACCCCACCGAGAGGACGCCGGCCAACACCACGATAAAGAGGCCCTGAACGATCTTCACGTGCACAATGCTACCAGCCTTGGAATGAGGCAGCGTGAGCCACGATGCGGCTACGCTTTAGTGAACGCCAGGTACTGCTCGAGCTTGCTCAGCGCCGCGCCGCTCTCCAGGCTCTCGCGCGCCAGCGCCACGCCCTCGCGCAAGCTGCCGGCCCGCTCCGCTAAGTAGAGCGCGGCGCCAGCGTTGAAGAGCACTAGGTCGCGTTTGGTTTCGGCGCCCGCGCCGACCAAGCTGCCCTCCAGCACCAGGCGGAGCTGCTCGGCGTTGTGGGCGGGGTCGCCCCCGGCCGCGTCCGAGAGCGGCCGCGTGATCAGGCCCACGTCCTCGGGCTCCACCTCGTACGAGCGCGTGCTGCCGTCTTCCATGAGTTCCGTGACCTGACTGGGTCCACTGATGCCGAAGTCGTCTAAGCCCGCGCCGTGCACGACCAGCGCGCGCTTCAAACCCAAACCGCGCAGCACCGCGGCCAGCGGCTCGGTGAGCTCCGGCGAGTACACGCCCATCAGTTGCCGGTCAGCGCCCGCCGGGTTGGTGAGCGGCCCCAGGTTGTTGAAGATGGTGCGCGCCTGCAGGTCGGCCCGGATGGGCGCCACGAAGCGCATGGCGGGGTGGAAGCGCTTAGCGAAGATGAACGCTAGGCCCACCTCGTCCACCGCCTGCGCCAGCCGCTCCGGCTCCAGGTCTAGCTGCACTCCCAACGCCTCAAGCACGTCCGCGGAGCCCGACTTGCGGGTCACGCCCACGTTGCCGTGCTTAGCCAGCCGAGCGCCGCCGGCCGCCGCCACGAACATGGCGGTGGTACTGACGTTGATGGTGTCTATGCCAGTGCCGCCCGTACCGCACGTGTCCACCAGCGGCCCGGCGCCGTTCACGGGGATCTTGATGGCCCGGTCGCGCATGGCTTCAGCGAAGCCGGTTATCTCGTCCACGGTCTCACCACGCATGCGCAAGGCGGCCAGCAGCGCGGCGGCCTGAACTTGCGAGAGCTCGCCGTCCATCAGACGGCCCAGCACGTCGCGGGCGGTGGCGCGGTCCAGGGTGGCGCCGCCGAAGATGTCGTTCAGCAGCTTGCCGATCAGCAGTTCAGGCATGGTCGTCCTCCGCGCGCCTCAGCTCCTCGCGGGCCCCTGCCGCGTAGGCGCGCTCCCACAGGTAACGGTCCTCCCCTATGAACAGCGCGTTCCAGCGCCCGGTCAGCACACGCTTAATGGCCAGGCTCACCGGGTGCACCCCCAGCGCCCACGCTACCTGAGGAGCGCCGTGCTTACGCCACACGCGCACGTGCGCGGCCCCCGCCGACCGCGCCTTAGCCTCCAGGTTCTGGAGGTACTGCTCATCCCAGTGCTCCACCGTGGCGCCCGTCAGCAACCTGAAGCGCGCCCCCAGCTGCTTCAGGCGCCAGCCCAGGTCGGGATCCTCGCCACCGTAGGTGGAGAAGGCGGGGTCGTAACCGCCCGCTTCGTGGAACAGGTCCGCCCGGACGCTAGTAGAGCGGCCGTTCGTGTTCCACCAGCCGTGCACGGCGGTCAGCTTGTCGCCCACTTCCAGGTGGGGCGGGAGGCGCTGCCGGCTGAGCCCCACGAAGCCGGGCTGCTCGTGCAGGCGCCGGTTGTCCTCCACCCAGCCCGCGTCGGGTATGACGTCGTCGTCGGAGAAGAGCAGCACGGGCGCGCGGGCACGCGAAGCGCCGATGTTACGCGCCGTGGCGGCGTGCAGACCCGGACCGGTCGTCCACGTGAAGCGGTACGGTGGCCGGTACTCGGCCAGGAACTTCTCGGTGTCGTCGGTGCAGGCGTCCGCCACCACGATCACTTCGAAATCGACCTGCTCGATCTCTAGGGCCTGAAGCTTGCGCTGCAGCAGCACGCGCCGATCGCGCGTGGGCACTATGACGCTCACTACCGGCTCGGTCGAACTGTCGACGGGGAACAAGGGCCCGGCCTGAGGCTCGGGGGTCTCAGGTTCGCGTGTCGCCGTTCCGGCTGGCGCAACTTCGGGGGTCAGTTGTTCAGGCATCCGTCACTCCGCCCTGCGCGTTCTCGGCACCGCCAGCGCCGCCGTTCGTGGCCTCGCCCACGTTACCCCGCCCCAGCCTAAGACCGCGCCCGTAGGCGCCTTCCAGCAGCAGCCGGTACTGCGCGTCAGTGAACGACCCCTCACCCCGGGCTAGCAACGCCTGCGCGCGCCGCTCCACGCCCGTGAGCCTGCGGAGGGCGCGGCTGACTGGATGGGTGCCCGTCCACAGCCCCACCCGGGCGCCCCTGTGCAGGCGGCTGAAGGTCCAGGCCGCGCGCCCCATGGCCTCATACTTACGAAGCGTGCCCTCCAGGGTCACCGGGTCGTGGTGCGCCAGGTAGGCACCGCGCAGGAAGCGCGCCTGCACGCCCGTCAGGTAGAGCCGGTAACCCATCTCGTGCTCTTCCCAGCCGTAACCGCGGAACGACTCGTTGAACCGCTCGAGCCCTAGTAGCTCTCGTGGCAGCGACAGCGAAGCGAACCAGAAACCGCCGAAGCCCAGCTCGGCTCCGTCCTTAAGCGCGTCCGTGCCGCCGTGCAAGCGCCGCCGCCAGTACGCCTGGAACGGCGTCACAGCACACTCGTCCGGTACCTGCAGGTGGCTGACCCAGGCGCCAGGCCGCGCGGCTTGGGCCTCAAGGTGCCGGGTCAGCAGGTCCGGCGATAGCGGCACCATGTCGTCATCAGAGAAGAGCAGCAATTCGCCGCGGGCGGCGGCGATGGCGGCGTTACGAGCGGCCGCGCGGCCGCGGTTCGCTTGCCGCACAACGGTGATCAGGTCCCCGTAACGCCCCACCAGTTCGGTCAGCACTTCAGCCGTGTCGTCCGGCGAGCCGTCGTCCACCACCACAAGCTGGTAATCGAGCTCGGCGGCAAGGGACGGCGCCAGCGCCGCCCACGCTGCCACCACACGCGGTAGTAGCGCCGCCCTGGCGTAGGTGGGCACCAGGACGCTGAGGGAGGTGAACCCAGGATTGGCCGCGCTCACAAGCTGGTGTGTAAGGGCCGCGGGCTTACTTGCCCTTCTCCTGCGTGGTCTTCTATTCCGTACCCTTGGGGATGAACAGGCCGATAGCGTGGAAGCCGGCGTCCACGTAGATGGTCTCGCCCGTAATGCCGCCGCCCAGCTGCCCTGCCAAGAGCGAGAGGCCCAGGCCGCCCACCTCGTCCTGCGTGATGTTGCGCTTGAGCATGGACATGTCGCCGGCAGCCGAGTACAGGTCGCCGAAGCCGCTGATGGAGCGAGCCGCGATGGTGCGCAGAGCGCCCGCGCTGATGGCGTTCACGCGGACGCCGCTGGGGCCCAGGTCGTAAGCCAGGTAGCGCACGCTGGCCTCCAGCGCGGCCTTGGCCACGCCCATCATGTTGTAGTGCGGCACCACGCGCTCGGCGGCCAGGTAGGTGAGGGTCACGATGCTGCCGCCGTCCTTCATGAGGGGCGCGGCGCGCTGCGCGCTGGCTACCAGTGAGTACGCGGAAACGTCCATGGCGGTGCGCCAGTCCTCGCGGGTGGTCTGCACGAATGGATTCTCGAAGGTGGCGGCCGGCGCGAACGCCACGGAGTGCACGAGGTAATCGAGCTGACCGAACTCGGCGCCTACGCGCTCGAAGAGCGCGTCCATGCTGGCGTCGTTGGTCACGTCGGCTTCCAGCAGCAGGGGGCGGTCGAGGTCGGCGGTCAGCTTCTCGAGCGGCTCCTTCAGCCTCTCGCCCTGGTAACTGAACGCCAGGCGGGCTCCTGCCTGCGCCAGAGGCTGCGCGATGGCCCACGCCAGCGAGCGCTGGTTGGCCACGCCCATCACTAGTCCGGTCTTACCCGTGAGGTCGATCGTGTACATGGACGCTCCTTACGTACTGGTTAGTGACGCTGTTCGGTGCCGGCGAGGCGCCCACGCGTCGGGCCCGGCGGGCCGCTATCGTCAAGCCTCGCGGCCGGCGCGCCAGTCTACCGCAACCTTCATGAAGTTGGAGAGGAGCTGGTGCCCGCCCTCCGTGAGCACGCTTTCGGGGTGGAACTGCACGCCCCACACCGGGAACTCCTTATGCTTCAGCCCCATCAGCACCCGCACCTCGCTACCGTCATCCAGCACGTCGGTAGTCCAGGCCGTGGCTTCTAGCTCGCTTGGCAGGTCCTCCACCACCAGCGAGTGGTAGCGGGTGGCCACCAGCGGGTTCGGTAACCCCGCGAAGGGCCCCGCGCCGTCATGCTGCACACGGGCGGTCTTGCCGTGCACCAGGCGGGCGGCCCGCACTACGCGGGCTCCGAACGCTTCGCCTATGGCCTGATGCCCCAGGCACACGCCCAGCATGGGCAGGCTGCCGGCGTAGCGCCTGATGAGGTCCAGCGAGCAACCCGCCTGCGCCGGCGTGCACGGCCCTGGCGACACGACGATGCCCACCGGGTCCAGCGCAGCCACCTCGTTCAACTCGAAGGTGTCGTTACGCCACACGGTCACGTCGGCACCCAGCTCGGCTAAGTACTGCACCAGGTTGTACGTGAACGAATCGTAGTTATCGACCACCAGTAACCGCATGGTCAGCCCAGCCCTTCCGTGGCCATCTCCACGGCGCGCCTCAGAGCGGCGAGCTTGTTCATGCACTCCTGCCATTCAGAGGCGGGGTCGGAGTCCGCCACTATGCCCGCGCCGGCCTGCAGGTGTACCAGCCCGTCCTTCACGACCAGGGTGCGGAGGGTGAGGGCCATGTCCATGGCGCCGCCCAGAGCCAGGTAGCCGAAGGCGCCCGCGTACGGCCCGCGCCGCACGGGCTCGAGTTCGTCGATGATCTCCATGGCGCGCACCTTCGGGGCGCCCGAGGCGGTGCCCATGGGCAGGGTGGCTGCCAGCGCGTCCAGCGGCGTGCGCCCCTCGGCCAGTTCGCCCACCACCTCGGAGACTATGTGCATGACGTGGCTGTAGCGCTCCACGCGCATTAGGTCCGCGACCTTCACGCTGCCGGGGCGGCTCACGCGCCCCAGGTCGTTGCGGCCCAGGTCCACCAGCATCACGTGCTCGGCGCGCTCCTTCTCGTCGGCTAGCAGTTCGCTGGCCAACGCGGCGTCCTCCTCAGGGGTGGCGCCGCGGCGCCTGGTGCCGGCGATGGGCAGGGTCTCCACTCGTACTCCGTCGGAGCGCACCAGGCTCTCAGGGCTGCTGGCCACAAGCGTCACGGGCCCCAGGTCGAGGTAACCGAGGTAAGGGCTCGGGTTCACGCTCCTGAGGGCGCGGTAGATGGCGAACGGGTGCACGCCCAGCTCGGCGCTGAGGCGAACGCTGGGTACCACCTGGAAGACGTCGCCCTGGCGGATGTACTCCACCGCCCGGTCCACGGCCGCCATGAACTCCTCCCGCTCGAGGCTGGGCCGGAACTCCGTGAGCCGACCGGCGCGGTCGCCCGGTACGCCGGGCAGTGGGCCGCGTAAGCGCGCGTAGGCGGCCTC
>JBBAFX010000023.1:0-14952 GCA_041655195.1 Trueperaceae bacterium | reverse complement strand
TGCGGGTCGATGCCTACCGTCGGCTCGTCCATGATGACGATCTTCGGGTCGTGCAGCAGCGCCGCCGCTATGTTGATGCGCCGCTTCATACCGCCCGAGTACTTCTTGATCTGATCCCGGCGCCGTTCGCTTAACCCCACCAGGTCGAGCGCGTCGTCTATGGCGCGCTTCAGGGCGTCGCCCCGTAAGCCGTAAAGACCGCCGAAGAACTCGAGGTTCTCCTGCGCCGAGAGCTCCGGGTAGAGCGCGATCTCCTGCGACACCACGCCCATAGCGCGGCGCACGGGGTCGGGATCGGCGAGCACGTTCTGCCCCTCGAACTCCACCCTGCCCGAGTCGGGGCGAGTGAGGGTGGAGAGCATGGCTATGGTGGTGGACTTACCGGCGCCGTTAGGCCCGAGCAAGCCCACGGATTCGCCGCGGCCGAGTTGCAGGCTCACGCCGTCCACCGCCAAGGTGCCGTTGTAGGCCTTTCTAAGGTCCGAAGCTACTAACATCTGGCACATGTTAGCGCCCGCGAGTAATGGGCTCATCATGCTTCCGTATGAGTTAGCCCAGTCAGAGAGCGCGCCCCGTGCAACCGCACGTAATATGAGCCCAGAGGAGTACCCATGACCAACCCCAACGCAACCCCCGGCACTGTAAGCAGCTTCCTCCGCCACCACTTCCGGCACTTCAACGCCGCCGCTCTGATAGACGCCGCCGACGGCTACAAAGCGCACCTGGACCAGGGCGGCGCCATGATGATCACCCTCGCCGGCGCCATGAGCACCGCCGAGCTCGGCCTCTCGCTAGCGGAGATGATCCGCCAGGACAAGGTGCAGATCATCACCTGCACCGGCGCTAACCTCGAAGAGGACGTCTTCAACCTCATAGCCCACGACTTCTACGAGCGCGTGCCGCACTACCGCGACCTCACCCCGGAGGACGAGCAGGCGTTACTCGAGCGCCACATGAACCGCGTGACCGACACGTGCATCCCCGAAGGCGAGGCCATGCGCCGCCTGGAGGGGGCGCTGCTGGAGGAGTGGACTAACGCTGACCAGGCCGGCGAGCGTTACTTCCCGCACGAGATCATCTACCGGATACTGAACAGCGGCAAGCTCGAGCAGTACTACCAGATAGACCCCAAGGACTCCTGGCTCTTAGCAGCCGCCGAGAAGAACCTGCCCATCATCGTGCCGGGTTGGGAGGACTCCACCAGCGGCAACATGTACGCCGCCGCCAATCTCTCGGGCGAGATCAAGAACGTGCACACGGTGCGCACGGGCATCGAGTACATGATGTTCCTCGCTGACTGGTACACGGAGATGGCCGCCAAGCGCTCCGTGGGCTTCTTCCAGATCGGCGGCGGCATCGCCGGCGACTTCCCCATCTGCGTGGTGCCCATGCTCGAGCAGGACATGCGCCGCCCCACCCCGCTATGGGGTTACTTCTGCCAGATCAGCGACTCCACCACCAGCTACGGCAGTTACTCCGGTGCCGTGCCCAACGAGAAGATCACCTGGGGCAAGCTCGGCATAGAAACGCCCAAGTACATAATCGAGTCCGACGCCACCATCGTGGCGCCACTCGTGTTCGCGTTGATCATGGAGCAGTAGTAGTCACACCTAGTTAATCGAACCGCCCAGCGGGCGCCCACCACCGAGTCCACTTTGAGCGCACTTTGCGCGAATGCGGGCTTCCTCACTACGAGGGGGCCCGCTGTTGCGTGGAGAGGGCCACCCAGTTTGAGGAGGATGACCGAAATGGTTCACGGATTTGCGCGAATGTGCATAACTTGATCAAATTCGGTGCGCTTGTCGCGCTGAGCCGGTGATAGCATGCGTGCCACCTACAAGTGAGCCAAATCATGCCCCCAGCCGCCTCTTTCTGGAGAGGCCCAACTGAACGTAGCTTTCCGCACTGACACACCTAGCTAGGCATACGCCCGAGTAGCAGTAGATGCTTTCCACCGAGTGACCCAAGCGGTCAGGTAGGACACGTGTAGGTAAAGGAGATGAGAATGCGAAACCCGAAGAGAGCAAGCTTGCGGTCGCCCTTCAGCCCAAGAGGCCTGATGATCGCTCTACTGGTTCTGCTGTTCAGCGCGGCGTTCGCTCAGGAGGACTGGGCGGCGGTAGAGGCGGCTGCACAGCAGGAAGGCAAGCTCACCGTGTACACCGTCACCAGCCGGACCGTTACCGCTGGCGAACGCTTCCAGGAGCTCACTGGCATCCAGGTCGAGGTCGTAAGGCTCGGCGAGCAGGAGATGATCGAGCGCTCCTACCAGGAAGCGCGAGCCGGCGTCCGCAACGTAGACGTGATTGTGCTAGAGGACTGGCCCGCCGGCAAGGAACTACTCAGCAACACCGGTTACTTCGTGAACTTCGTGCCGCCCACGGCGCAAGCCAAGTTCGCCGAGAGGCACCAGGATCCGCTCGTGCTTGGCTACATCAACCGCATCTTCGGCTACAACACCGAGGTCTACCAGGAGGACCCGTTCCGCAGCATCTGGGACCTCACCCGTCCCGAGTTCCGCGGCAAAGTGATGATCCGTGACGTCGCCATTACCGGCGAGCACCAGAACGCGCTGACGGAGTTCATCCGCCGCGCTGACGAGCTAGCCGCCGATTACGAGGCGACCTACGGCGAGCCCCTCGTGCTCAGCGAAGATAATGCTGGGCTCGAGTGGATCAAGCGCTTCCTCCAGAACGACCCCATCATCATGACTAGCGACACCCGCATCGCTGAGGCAGTCGGGGCGCGCGGTCAGGAAGACCCACCGTTCGGCATGTTCTACGTGTACTCCAAGCACCGCGACATCCCGAACCTCGACCTGGCCCTTGTCGATAGCCGCACCATCACGCCCAGCCTCGGTTATTACTACCCGATCGTCGTGCAACTCTCGTCCACCGCGCCGAACCCCAACGCAGCCAAGATGTTCATCGAGTACCTCACCACCATCGAAGGCTTCGAGCCGTGGGCAGACTCCCCGGGCGTTTACACCCCGAACCCTGACCAGGTGCCGTTCGAAGGCGACATGCCCTGGACCTGGTGGGAGGACCGCCTGTGGGGTTACGACATCGACTTCGCTCTGATGCACCGGGGCCAGGTGCTCGACACCTGGCAGAGGTACGTCCAGCGCTGATCCGTCAGCTCGCGTAAGGACACACGCGCAACCATCTCGCGGCGGCGCTCTCACAGCGCCGCCGCGCTAGCAAGGACCGGGAATAGATGACGATCTCGCCGTTCAGACGGCTTTTCAACCGAGTGAAGCTCCAGATCACACCTCAGGTGATCCTGGCCGTCGTGTTCCTAGCGGTGCTCACGTACCTGGTCATAGTGCCGCTCATCGTTCTCGTGCAGGAGACGTTCATCGTCCACCCGCTGGAGCGGTTCCAGATCCCAGGGTCTATGCCTGGCGATTTCACGACCGCGCACTGGGAACGCACGTTCGTTGGCCGGGACGCCTACGCGTACTTCTACCGTCCGCTGATCAACACCCTCATCGTGGCAACCAGCATGTCGATACTGGCCCTCGCCATCGGAGGAGGGCTGGCCTGGCTGGTAGTTAGGTCCAACCTGCCCCTCAAGGGCTTCATCTCTAACGCCGCCATCATCCCGTACATCATGCCGTCGTGGACGCTGGCGCTGGCATGGATAACTATCTTCAAGAACCAGCGCATAGGTGGTCAGCAAGGGATTTTCCAAGCCGTCACCGGCATCGCAACACCCGACTGGTTCGCTTACGGCCTCTTCCCCATAACCATCACACTGGCGCTGCACTATTTCCCGTTCGGATTCATGCTCATCGGGGGCGCGTTACGTAACCTCGACGCGCAGCTTGAAGAGTCCGCCGAGCTCCTAGGCGCACGCAGGTTCACGGTACTAAGACGCATCGTGTTCCCACTCGTGCTGCCAGCGGTATTCAGTACGTTCCTGCTCACGTTCTCCAAGGGCCTCGGCACCTTTGGTACCCCGGCCTTCCTCGGGGGCCCGGTCAGAGAGTTCGTGCTCTCCACTGCGCTGTACGGCAACCTTATCGGCCAGCGCCCCGGCATTGGTTACATAGCAGCACTGGCGATGATCGCCTTCGGGATGCTGGTTCTTTACATGAACCACCGTTTCCTAGGGGCGCGTCGCTCCTTCGTCACTGTCTCCGGCAAAGGCGCGCGTGCGAACCTCGTGAAGCTCGGCAGGTGGCGCTGGCCCCTAGCCGCGCTCGTAATAGCTTTCATCTCGGCCGTGACGATCGTGCCCATCGTGGCGCTAACGGTCGACACGTTGATGCTCAGGCCTGGTACGTACAGCTGGGACAACCTCAGTCTGCATTACTGGATAGGTGAGGCTAGCTACACGCTGGGCTTAGGGACCGGCGAGCCGGGCATCCTCAGGAACCCACAGCTCATGCGCGCTCTTGGCAACACCATGAGGCTCGCGCTGATCGTTGCGGTGATCTGCGGCGTGCTCGGCATGTTCATCGGTTACACGGTAGTGCGACTGCGCGGCACGTTCGTGTCGAAGCTACTTGATCAGATGGCGTTCCTCCCGTACCTCATGCCCAGCATCGCTCTCGGATCGATCTTCCTGGCGCTCTTCGCTGTGCCGCGCGGTCCCATCCCCGCGCTTTACGGGACCTTCGCGATACTCGTTGTGGTTTGCGTAGTCAGCTACCTGCCTTACGCGACCAAGGCGGGCACGTCGGCCATGCTCCAGGTCGGCCCAGAGTTGGAGGAGGCAGGCCTCATGGCGGGTGCGGGGTGGTTGACCCGCATAAGGCGCATCTTGTTCCCAATCCAGAAGTCCACGTACTTCTCGGGCATGCTGCTGCCGTTCATCTCCGTGACTCGGGAGTTATCGCTGCTCATCCTGCTGGTGACACCGGGTACGCAGTTGGCTACCACCATCACACTTAGGTACACCGACCGCGGTTGGTACCCGTACACGAACGCCATGGTCCTGCTACTCGTGGTCATAGTCATACTGAGTACGATCCTCAGTCGCCGACTGCTAAAGACCGACCTAGCGAAAGGGTTGGGAGGTTAGATGCCTACGATCAGCCTGAGAGGCGTGACCAAACGGTTCGCCGGAGTCGAAGCGCCGGCGGTTCGTCACTTGGACCTTGAGGTGGCAGACGGCTCGTTCACCACGTTCCTGGGGCCGTCCGGTTGCGGCAAGACGACTACTCTCCGCATGATCGCGGGCCTAGAGCAACCGACTGAGGGAGAGATCTGGATCGGGGACGCCTGCGCGTTCTCCCGCGACAGGGGTATCTCTTTGGCGCCCGTCAAGCGGGGCCTGGGCTTGGTGTTCCAGAGCTACGCCTTGTGGCCCCACCTCACGGTGGAGGAGAACATCGCGTTCGGGTTGCGCGTGCAGCGCGTCAAGCGCTCCGAACTGAACGCACGTGTGCGCGAGATAGCTGACGCTATGCAGATTGGCGGCCTCCTCGGTCGCTACACCAGCGAGCTATCGGGAGGCCAGCAGCAGCGGGTCGCGATCGCCAGGGTTCTGGTCATGCGTCCCAGCGTCCTTCTGCTCGACGAGCCCCTGTCGAACCTCGACTCGAAGCTGCGGATGGACATGCGCGCGGAACTGAAACGGCTACACCACGAGACGGGCGCAACGGTCATCTACGTCACCCACGACCAGTTGGAAGCGCTGACCATGTCCACGCACATCGCGCTCATGAACCTAGGCGAGTTGCAGCAGTTCGCGGCGCCCCTCGAACTGTACGCTCAGCCCGCCAACCGCTTCGCGGCGGACTTCCTTGGTAACCCCCGGATCAACTTCCTGGCCGGCGTGGTGGAGGAGACCGCCGGGGACCTGGTCGCCCGTTGTGGCACGCTCACGGTTCCGCTAGCAGGTGCGGTGGGGTTGCAGCGCGGTAGCGGCGTAACCGTGGGCCTGCGCGCCGAGGAGTTCGGATTCGTGAGCGAGTCCGACAGTACCGTGCCGGCAACCAACGCCGAGGTCACCGCCACCCTGCCTACCGGCACGGATTGGTACTACCGGGTACGCTACGGCGACACCGAAGTGATGGTTCGTGAGAACGACCATCCGAACCTCGCGCCAGGTAGCAGCGTCCGCCTGGCCGCGTTCCCTAACCCCATCAAAGTGTTCGGCGCGGATGGCTTACTCGCTCCCGTGACAGCAACTGCAGCGCCGACCGGCCACGCGCAGGGAGCTGCGCCGACGCTTTCTTCCTGACAGGAGGCGCAAAGTTGAGCGTAACGTCACCACTTCTGGTCCTCACGGGCATGTCCGGCGCTGGTAAGACGCAGGCCATGAACGCGCTCGAGGACCTGGGATTCTTCTGCATCGACAACCTGCCACCAACGTTCCTGCCGCAACTCGGCGACCTGTACACGACCGCGCTGGAGCAAGGGCGGCGCGTGGCCGTCGCCATGGACGCCCGCGGCCAGGGTGTGTTCGCTGACGTGGCCGAGTCCCTGAACATCCTTCAGGAACTGAACGTCCCGCACCAGGTCTTGTTCCTGGACTGCGCGGACGACATCCTCATCCGGCGCTTCTCCGAAACGCGTAGGCGTCACCCGTTACGCCAGGACGCCAACCTAACCGAGCAGATCGCGCGTGAACGGCGCATTCTCGCCGACGTTAGGGACCGAGCCGACCTGATCATCGACACGTCGTTGCTGAAGCCCGCAGACCTGAAAGAGCGGCTAGCACGCATGGTCACCGGCCGCTCGTTCGAGGAGCAACTGGTCGTGGAGGTCGTTTCGTTCGGGTTCAAGCACGGCGTGCCACTCGACGCGGACCTGGTCTTCGACGTGCGTTTCCTCCCCAACCCGTTCTACGAACCGGCGTTACGTCCGCAGACGGGCCTCGATAAGCCCGTGGCGGACTACGTACTGGGTCAAGCGGAAGCTGGGCCGTGGCTGGCCGATACCGTCGAGTACCTGAAGCGCTGGTTACCGCCGTATGCGCGAACCGGTCGGTCCCGGCTCTCCATCGCCATCGGCTGCACTGGCGGTCAACACCGCTCGGTGGCTCTGGCCGAGGCGATCGGTGAAGGTCTCAAGGAGGTCCACCCGACCGTAACCGTACGGCACCGCGACCTGGCGCATGCCAACCGGGCAGCTTCAGAGGCGCTGACTGCTGCCGGAACGTGAGGACGGAGCTGGACAGTATGGGTGCAGGCCCCTCGGAACGGGCGCCGCTGAAATCCAGTCGCGTCATGATCCGGCGGCGGCGCGAGAAGATCATCGCCTTGTTGTACCGGCACGGTAGCCGTGGCGTTGGCGAGCTTGCCGCTGAGGCCGGCGTCAGTGAAGCGACCGTCCGCCGCGACCTGGGGGCGCTGGAGTCGCAGGGGATCATCGTGAGGCGCTGGGGAGCGGCCGAGATGCGTGCAGAGGTCAACTACCGAAGCACCTTCAAGCGGCGCATGGGGCAACGCGACGTGGTCAAGCAGAGTCTGGCGCTAGCCGCCGCCGACATGGTCACGCCGAACATGGTGATCGGGCTCTCAGGCGGAACCACCTGCACGCAGTTGGCGTGGGCGCTTTACGACCGTCCCGCCAACATCGTTACCAACGCCGTGAACATCGCTATCGAGATGCACGCCTTGCGCCGCGCAAAGGTCATCCTGACCGGCGGAGTCCTGAAGCCCAACTCGTACGAGTTGGTCGGCGCCGCCGCGGCCGAGATCATACGCAGTTACAACATCGAAGTGTTCTTCTTCAGTTGCTCCGGTGTGAGCGCCCGCGGCTACACGAGGCGCGATTACGCCGAGGCCGCCATCGTTCGCAGCTTCATGGCGGTCAGCCAGCACAACGTGATGCTGGTGGACGATTCGAAGCTCGACCGCGACCACGACACCCTTATCGCCGGCTTCGGCGAGGTGGACACGGTGCTCTGCAACGAGCAGATTCCCCCCGTATGGCTTGATCGCATGGCCAGCGGCGGCGCTACCGTCACCATCGTGCCAGCGGCGAGCATCGGGCAGTTGCGTGAACTTGAAGAAGCGGAGGAGCGTGGAGCAGCGCCCGAAGGCGGGTCAGTCGAGCTTTACGGTCTCCCGCTCAGTGAGATGGGTACCGGAGAGTTCGGGGTATAGACGACGTGATTGACCTGCATAACCATCATGAACGTTGCGGCCACGCGGAAGGCGACCTGGAGAGCGTGGCCCGCGCCGCCCAAGCCAAGGGTGTGCGCATCTTCGGTTGGAGCGACCACGCGCCCCTCTTCGCGGCGGAGACTGACCACCCACGCCCACGCATTCAGATGGCGCGGTCGGCGTGGGACGGCTACCTAACGGAGGCTGTAGCGGTCCGTTCCAGCCTGCGTGAGGAGTTCGCGGCGTTCGACGTGCGCATCGGCGTTGAGGCCGACTACATCCCGGGGACAGAAGAGCTATACGGCACCATGCTCGCACGGCCCGAGCTGGATTTCGTGCTCGGCTCCGTGCACGAAGTGGGCGCCTGGCATATCTACGATGTATCGACTTGGGAGGGCCTGACCGACTTCGACGCCTTCCATGAAGGCTACTGGCGCAACCTGCGCGGCGCAGCGCAGTCCGGCCTCTTCGACGTTCTGTCACACCTGGACGCCATTACGGCCAAGGTGCCGCCGCCGCGGGCTGATATGCAGAGCGAGATAGAAGCGACGCTCGACTGCATAGCGGACTGCGGAATAGCCGTCGAGATAAACGGCTCCGGAGTGCGGCGAGTGGGGCATCCGTTCCCTGCCGAACCCATACTGGCCGGCCTAGTTCGTCGGGGCGTACCGATCACCTACGGCTCCGACGCTCACACTTACGAGCAGCTCGGCATGGGCTTCGGGGTGGCTGTGAACAGCCTCCGGTCGCTTGGGCGGCACGAATTCATCACCTTCTACCAGCGCCGGCCCGCGCCCTGCACGCTGGACGGCCTAGCGCTGACGGACTAGTCGTCCACCTCCACCGCCTGCCCCTTGCGCTTGGCGTGCTTACGCTGAATTCCGCCCTCTCTCACGCATATGTGGACAGTTCGACATCTCTTCTCATGTTGCGAGGATAGAGTCTTCGTACCCCTATGAACGACCGCCCGGGAGGCTGGACTCCCGGGCGTACTTCTTTAAACCTAGAGTGGATTATCGACCCCGTAGGACGGCGCGCCGGCCGACCAGTTAACGGAGGTCCAGCGCTCAGCGATCAGTTGCTTAGGGCCGCCTGGTGCCGCTTCATAACGCGCCGCGCCAGCAGTGCCGCCGGCAGCAGGAAGGCGAACGCCAGCAGCAGCGCGGGTTGCAGTCCCACCAGTTCCTGCAAAGCGCCGAAGCCGATGTAGAGCACGCCCGCCGTGCCCCAAGTGAAGCCCATGAGCATGCCTGAGGCGGTGGCCACTTGGTTGGGCGCCAGTTCCTGCGCGCTGACCACCAGTAGCGGTATGGGCGCGTTGGTGGTGAGGCCGGCTAGCGTTACGAGGAGCCAGAAGAGCGGCGTGCCCGGCGGTGCGAACAGCACGGAGGCGGTTATGGGCGCAGCTATGAGCATGAGCGCTACCACCAGGTGGCGGCGCTTGAAGCGCTTCTCCAGCGCGCCGGCCAGGAGACCGCCCGCTGAGCCGCCGATGCTGTAGAGCGCCAGCGAGGTGCCGATGATGGGCGCGGTGGACGCGAAGCCGCGCGCGGTGGTCAGGAAGAGCGGCAGCGCGTTGGTGAAGCTCACGAAGGCTATGGCCCTGAAGATGGCGGCCAGCGCCAGTTGACCAACGGGCCCTTTGAAGAGCGCCAGGTCGAACGCTTTGGGGCGATCGTGTTTGGGTGGCGTCTGTTGTTGTGGGGTCAGGTAGAAGAGCGCCAGCCCGATGACCACCCCGAGAATGGCCAGCCACGGCACGTACTGCACGCCGTAGTTGCGGATTATGGCCAGCGCCACTATCGGCATGAGGGCCGCGCCGATCGGGCCACCCGCAGCGAACAACCCCACCGCCAAGCTGCGGTTGGGGCCCGTGCCAGCGATGAGCGACACCGCGGCGGGGTGGAAGAGCGCAGAGCCTAGCCCGCCGATGGCGAGGATGAGCAGCAGCGTGAGCGAGTTGGGCGCCACCGCCATGAAGCTCATGAGCACCGATCCGCCGATGAGCCCGACAGCGGCGCTGCGGCGCCTGCCCCAACGGTCCGCGAGCGTGCCGAGGAACGCTTGCATGACGTTAGCGGAGATGGAGACCACCGCCACGAAGGTGGCGAGCATGGCCTCGCCCACCCCGAAGCGTAGTTGCAGGGTCGGCAGGAACGCGGGCAGCACGTTGGTGAAGGCGTCGTTCGTGGCGTGAGCCGCCATCAGTAGGAACGCCAGGTTCAGGCCGCCCAGAGTGAACCTACGCCGCGCCACAGTCGCCACCAGCAGACGGTATCAGGTTCCGGTGCTAGCGGGCCGCCGGTGGCCCAAGCACAAAGTAGTTTTATGCCGTTTTGACGGTGCCCATATACGGTCGCTGGCGAGCAAGGCCCCGAGTGACCTCGGTTTACCGGACGGCTCGAATCCACTGCCTAGGAGGCATTTCATGACACGCTCCCTCACCAAGCTCGCCCTCGCGGCGGCGACCCTACTTCTACTGGCCGCCTGTGGTGGTGGTGCTCCGGCGGTCGACCCTTACGCCGATCCTGGCACCCCGCCCCCGCCGCCCATCACTGACCCCACTATCGTTACCTCCGGTTCGATAGCTTCCAGCAGCAAGGGGCCGGGCCTGCTTGACATCAACGTCGCCGGCTTCGCTATGCCCGAGCTGGAGGCCGAAGCGCTGCGCGCCGCGGGCCTCAGCCCCGCGTCCATCGCCGACCTGCCCCCGTCCGCCTTCACCGTCGTTGAAGACGGCGTGGTGAAGGGCATCACCGTTGAGCGTATCGGCGGCAGTACGCGCGCGGCCGCCGACCTGGTGTTCGTGTTCGATACCACCGGCAGCATGGGCTACGCCCTAACTAGCGTGCAGGAATCGATCGTCGCTTTCGCCGATTTCCTGGAGGACGGTGGCCTGGACGTGCGCCTTGGTGCGGTTACCTTCGGCGACGCCTTCGACACACAGGCGGACACCGGTACGCGTGGCGTCAGCCTGCGGGGCGACGCTCCACCCGCGTTCGACATGTACGAGCGTCCCACGTTCGCGCTGAGCGACGATTTCGACGCCTTCCGAGAGTTCATTGAGGGCGACACCGCCCGTGCCGGTGGCGACGGACCTGAGAACGCCTACGGCGCGACCGAGTTCGCGTACGACGAGTTCGACTGGCGCCCCGGGGCCCAGAAGCTGATGGTCGTCATCACCGACATCTGTCAGCACAGCCCGGAGACCTTCACGAGGCAGTTCGGCTCCACCGCCGGGTACGAAGCGTGGCTGCCTCCATCCCACGAGGCGCTCGTCAACAAGCTGCGCGGTAACGCCACCGTGCACGCTATCGGTCCCGACACCACCTATTACAGCTGCACCGAAACTTACGACGTGGCGGAGCTGGCTGGCACGGACGGCACTGGCGGCGTGTTCTACACCTGGAGCGGCGGGGACGAGTTCGACCTCACCGAGCTACCGATCGCTGCTGCAGCCCGCGGCGGTTACGTCATCACCTACCGCGGCACCACCGACGGCGGCGAGCCTAAGGAAGTGCGCGTGGTCATCGACGACGGCGGCAACGTGCGCGGCGAGTTCAGCATCGTTGGCGACTACTGACCATCGTAAGCAGCTGAGCTCGTAAGCGGCTGATCTCGTAAGGAGCTGAGCTCCGTAAGCAGCTAAGCTCCGCTCGGGCGCAGGCAAGCCCGGCTCCGAGTATGTACTTGCGCGCCGAAGAGACCATCCTTGGGTCTCTTCGGCGCGTGATACTTTCGGGGAGCTATGAAGCTCGGACCGGTCATCTTCGCTTTGCTCGCCTTCGCCGCCGGCGGTTACCTGCTGTGGCGGGCGCTCGACACGGGCAACCCGCTCTTCTACTTCATGTCCGCCGTGGGGTTCGGTATGGGGCTGGCCGCGCTGCAGCGGCTGTTCGTGAAGGGCCCACCTCGCCGCTGATGGTTCAGCGCTAGTTGTTCAGTAGGCGCCTCGCGCGCTCCTGTTCAGCGCGGTCCACCGCGCTGCGGGCTGGTAGCGCCAGCGCAGCCTCGAGCTGCTCCAGGGCCAGTTCCGGTTGTGCGAACGCGCGCAGCGCCGTGGCGTACTCGACCCGCAAGTTCACTTGGTCTGGCGCGGCGGCCACACCGGCTTCCACCAGTGGCATGACCTGATCGCGTTTACCGCCGTACAGCCAGCCCACGCCGTTCTCCACCAGCTCCAGGTGCCACATCCCGAAACCCACCAGCGCGTCGGCGTCCTGGGGGTTGAGCTCGAGCGCTTTCTCGAACAGCCGCTTCAGTTCGGTGGCAACGTTGAGGTTCTGAAGGATGCCTGAGCGCCGCGCGATCTCGCCGCGGCCGCGCGCCAGATAGACGTACGCCTGGCTGGCGTTGGGGTCGAGGGTCACGGCGCGTTCGGCGGCGGTCACGGAGCGGCGCAGCCACTCGAACTGTTCCTCCTGCCCAGCTCCTGCGGCCGCCAGCACGTACACGGCCTGGTCCGCGGCGGCGCGCGCCGCCAAGCGTTGCGCGGCGGCGCTGCCCTCGTCGGCCGCGGCGGCCTCGTACGCGGCCGCGAAGTCGCCGCGCAGCCACAGGTCGGTGGCCGCACGTGCAGCGGCCGGGGTGGAACTCGGCGCCGCGGCCTGCGCGGTAGCCACAGTCAGCGCCTGAGGCGCCACGGTGAAGGCGACTAGGCCGGCCAGAGCCACCAGCAGCGGACGCCGGACTAGCGCCCGAAGGCGCTGGGCCCACGCGGAACGGTTAGGGGTCGCGGGCCGGCGCGGTAACGCCAGCCCGGAAGGCTCAGAACGAGAAGGCCACCGACGCGCGGAACTGACTGTTGTCTCGCCAAGCTCCATACTCGCTCCCTGCGCGGCCGTAGAAGACGGCCGCCTCCGCGGTGCCGACCAGGCCGTCGGCGAAGGTGTAACTGAGGGAGGGCCTCAGCGCGCCGCTGCCGTCGCTCCAAGAGTGCAGCCACGCGAAGTCGAGACCCATGCGGTTGTTGGGTTCGTAGTTGGCCACGGCCGCGGTGGAGAAGCGGTCCGAGGCTGCCGTGGTGGCGCCAGCAGCGGCGTGCTGGTAGATGCCCTGCAGGCTCACGAACGGTCCGCCGGGGATGATGGTCTCGGCCCCGAGGACGGCCTCCAGGGTGTCGGTGCCTACCGGGGCGGGCACGCCGCCGGGCAGCGTGGCGGGTTCACCCGTGAAGGTGTAGGCGGCTTCGCCGCGCAGCACGAACTGACCGGCCACGGCGGAGAAGTCCACGCCCAGCACCTGGATGGGGTCGTAGGCGAGGATAGGCTGCACCACGAACTGGCCGGGCACCTCGATGGGTACGGGTAGGTACGTAACGGACGGCAGGTGACGGAAGCCGCGGTAGTACATGGCGCTTACGTCGGCGCCGCCGCCCACGTTGAGGTCGAGTGTGGCGCGCACGCCGAACTGCACGTTGGCCACCTCCACGGCGGGACGCGCCACCACGGGGTCGGCTACGCCCACTACCGTCACGTCGGGCGGTAGCGGCAGCTGCGCCGCCGGCTGCCAGCGCGCGCCGGGGATCTCGGACGCCACGAAGACGGGTACCAGCACCACGTCAACGGTGACGTCGCCGGGCGCGTGAGCCACGGCCCGAAGCATGGGGGTGGCTAGCTTCTGGCTGGCGGGGTCGCCGACCGGGTAGCTCAGGTCGCGCGGGTTGATGACGTCGACGGGGCTGAGCACGTCGGCGGAGCCCCACGACACGATCTGGTTGCCGGCGGAGAGGTCGATGGGGCCCAGGTAGGCCGTGGCGTACGCGCGGCCCAGGCGCACCTCGAAGGGTGAGGCGGCGTCGGCGGCGTCGTACTCGGCGCTCAGTTCGGCCATGAAGACGGCGTCGGGGAAGAAGCCCGAGCCGACCTCGCCGCTGAGTCGCAGCGTGAGTCCGGCGGCGGCGACGGGGATATAACCGTCCACGGCGACGCCGAAGTCGGCGGAGAGCTCACCGCCTAGGTCGTAGTTAACTTGGGCGAGGGTCACGCCCGCCACGAACAGGGCGAGGAGGGCGGCGAGGACCCGCGGGGTGCGGCGTGGGGTGTGGGATGTGCGGGGCATGCTGCTCACTCCTAGCGTCAGCGCTGCAGGAAGCGCTCGGTGAAGACCTCGGCGGGGATCTCTTCGTCGACGGTGAAGTCGGACTGGACGATGGTGGTGTGCGACCCGGCGGCCACGGTCTCCATGCGGATCTGGCTGGGCAGCACGTAACCGCCAACCTCGGTGGTGGCGCTGATAGTCAGCACTTTCACCAGCTCGCCGCCGCGGTAGAACTCCACCCGGCTGGGGATGAGCGTGCTTTCCGGCACCTCGAAAACGATGCGGTCGTAGTTCGAGTCGGCGCCGTCGGAGGCGGTGGCTTCCATGACGTACACGGGGCCGTCGCGGATCTCGAGTAGCTCCGCGTCGAAGTCGTCGGTGAAGTCGCCGCTCATGCTCGAGATCTCCTCGTAAGAGAAGTCGGAGCCGAAGAAGGCGTCCTGCTCCTGACCGCCGGCCACGCGGCGGGTGCGGCCGAGGGCGGGCAGGTAGATCATCGTCTGGGTGGTGCCCGCCTCCTCCACGGAGAGGAAGCCGGAGCCGCGGATGTCGGCGGGGTTGAGGAACTTGATGAGCTGGCTCTTGCCTTCGTTGGCCGACCAGAGCTGCATCTCGCGCGTGAGGGTGTGACCGCTGGCGGAGGTGATGGTCATGGTCATGGTGGCCACGCTGGTGGCGGGGGCGTTCAGATCCGCCATGGCGTCCGTGACCTCCTCCGCGGTCTGGAAGCGCTGGGCAGCGGCGGTGCTGATGAGGAGGACGGCCGCGAGAAGGGCGAGGAGCGTGGCGCGCGGGCGGCGGCGGGCGGCGGTGGGGCCGGTGGCGGTCAGGTCAGGCATGGGTTACCTCCA
>JBBAFX010000022.1:0-14962 GCA_041655195.1 Trueperaceae bacterium | reverse complement strand
ACCTCGCCTGGGCCGCTCAAATACCTAGTGGTCGACTGCTTCCCGGGCGGCAGACCCACCGCCGAGCCCACCTGGGAATCGCACGTGCGCCAGGTGTGCGCGGACCAGGGCTGGGACTTCGACACCGTGAAGCAGGCGCGCTCGGAAGAGTGAAGTGAACGACGACGTGGATGACGATCTTCGTACCCTGCTGATCACGGGCGCCGCCGGCCGTGTGGGGCGCGCGGTGACACCCTACTTGAGGCAGCACTACCGCCTTAGGCTCCTGGACATGTTGCCGCTGGAGGCGGAGGGTCTTGATGAGGTGCTGCAAGGCGACCTCAACGACTCCGAACTGGTGCAGCGCGCCGTGAGCGGGGTGCACGGGGTGCTGCACCTGGCGTGCGTGCACGGTTTCGAGCTCACCTTCGAGGGTGGGTTAGACGTGAACTACCGGGCGCTACTGCACGTGCTGCAGGCCAGCGCCGCGGCCGGCGTGCAGCGCTTCGTTTACACGAGCAGCCTCCACGCCGTGGGGCAGCACGAACTAGCTGGTTTCCCCGGCGATGACGCGCCCTTGGCGCCCGACGCCTTCTACGGCCTCGGGAAGGTCTTCGGGGAGGCCGCGTGCGCGCTTTACACGCGGCGGAGTGCGCTGCGCACGCTCGTCATCCGCGTCGGTAACGCCGACCCCACGGTGGGCGACGCCAGGCACCTGAGGCTCTGGACTAGCGCCCGCGACCTGGCGAACCTCATAACCATCGGCCTCACGCACCCGCAGATTCAGTACGACATCGTTTACGGCGTTTCCATCTGCCCCGAACCGCTCTTTCCCAACGCCCGCGCCGCCGAGCTCGGTTACGTTCCGCAGGACCGGGCGCTCGACCATCTGGACCCCGCGTTCCAGCCTTACGAAGCCATGACGCCGGGAGCTGGGCGAGACCACGTGGGCGGTTATTACGCCGTGGTGCCGCTGCCTGACGTGAGGTTGCTGGCATGAGGAAACCGGCATGAGGATCCGCAGCGTGGAGACCATGATCGTCGAGATACCGTTCGACGACGGCGGCAAGGGCGAGGGCATAACCCCCACCACCTGGAACACGCTTGAGACCGTGCTCGTGAAGGTGGTGGACGAGGACGGCGTGGTGGGCTGGGGCGAAGGCTTCGGGTACTTCTGCGCTGACGCCACCAAGTACATGCTCGACCGCAACCTAGCGCCGCTCACCGTCGGAATGGACGTGAGCAGCGTGCCGGCGTGGAACCTGCTCATGCAAAGGCGCCTGCACCTGTTCGGGCGTTACGGCGTGACCATGTTCGCCATCTCCGGGCTCGACATGGCCCTCTGGGACCTGACCGCCAAGCGCGCCGGCGTGCCATTACGCGACCTGCTCGGCCCCGGCCGCGCGGAGCGCCTGAACTTTTACGCCAGCCTGGTGCGGTACGGAGACCCGCTGGTGGCGCCAGCCATAAGCGAGGCCGCGCTGGCGGACGGCTTCACGGACCTGAAACTCCACGAGATCACCATGGCTGACATCCGCGCCTGCCGGCAGGCGGTGGGCGACCACGTACCGATCTCGGTTGACGTGAACGGCGCCTGGAGCGAAAGCGAGGCGGCCGTGAACGCGTCAGCGCTGGCTGCCGGTGGTTACACGTGGTTGGAGGAACCGATCTTCCCACCCGAAGCGTTCGACGCCCTCGCCGCCCTTAGGCGGCCGGGGTTGCCGCTCGCAGCGGGCGAGAACTGGTGCACCGCCGTGCAGTTCGCTGCCGCCGCCGACGCCGGCGCCGCCGACCTGCTGCAACCCAGCGTTACGAAGGTCGGCGGGGTGAGCGAGTTCCTGGCCGTGGCCGACCTGGCAGAGGAGCGGTCGCTTGGGCTACTGGCGCACTCGCCGTACTTCGGCCCGGGCGTGTTCGCCACCATGCACCTGGCCGCCGCGCGGCCCAGCGTGGGGCAGCTCGAGTACCTCTACGTGAAGCGCGAAGCCAGCCTGGCGGACGTGGGTCCGGTGCAAGCGGGCGGCTACCTGAACCTGCCCACCGGCCCGGGCCTGGGCTTCGAACCCGACCCCGACGTGGTGCGGCGTTACCGGCGCGCCTGACCGCGCGTTAATAAGGAGAGCTTAGTGATCGCCCCGCTTGACCTCACCGCCGTACTGAACCGCTACCGGCACGAACTGTTCGGGAGCGTGGTGCCGTTCTGGCTGCAGCACGCTGTGGACCACCAGCACGGCGGCCTTCACTCGTGCATAGGCGACGACGGGGTTGTGCAGTCCACCGACAAGTACATGTGGTCGCAGTTGAGGGGCTTGTGGACCTTCTCGGCCCTCTATAACCGCATGCAGGGCAGCGCCGCCAGGCACGAAGGATGGCTCGGCCAGGCAGGTACGGACCCTCAAGCGTGGCTGGACGTGGCGCACGGCATCTACCGCTTCGTCAGCCAGCACGGTCAGGACGAGCAGGGCCGGTGGGTGTTCGCCCGCCACGGCGACGGCTCACCACACACGGGCTATACCAGCATCTACACCGACGGCTTCGCGCTGCTGGGCCTGACCGAGTACGCCCGCGCTACCGGCAACCAAGACGCGTTGGCTTCGGCCCTGGCAACCTTCAAGCGCGTGCGCGCGCTGCTGGCCGCGCCCGGCTCCTACCCCAGTGACCCCTACCCATTACCCGAGGGCGTGCAGGCGCACGGTGTGGCCATGATCTTCTCGCTCGCGTTCTTCGAGCTGGCGCTCCTCTCAGGCCAGGCGGACGTTATGAACGCGGCGCTGGAGGAAGCCGACAAGGTGATGGGCCTGTTCCGCAGGCCGCGGCAGCGTTACGTGCTGGAGTTCCTGGACGCTAGCGGCGAGCCCATGGATTCGCCGCGCGGCCGCGCCATCGTGCCTGGCCACGCCATAGAGTCCATGTGGTTCATGCTCCACATCTACCAGCACGTGGGGAACGAGCAACGCATGGCGGAAGCTATCGAGTGCATCCGCTGGCACACCGAGCTGGGTTGGGACGCCGAGCACGGCGGCCTGCTCCTGGCGCGCGACGCCGCCGGCGGCGAAGCCTGGTGGCCGTTCGCTGATAGCAAGCTGTGGTGGCCGCAGACGGAAGCCATGTACGCGCTGCTGCTAGCCCACGAACTGAGCGGCGAGGCGTGGTGCCTGGACTGGTTCCGGCGCGTGGACGAGTACGCGTTCGCGCACTACCCGGTGCCTCAGCACGGTGAGTGGACGCAGCGGCTGGACCGTTACGGCCGCAAGTTCACCGAGACCGTGGCGTTGCCCGTGAAGGACCCCTTCCACCTGCCGCGCGCGCTCCTGCTCTCCGTAGAGGTGCTCGAGCGGCTGACTGGTGAGCAGGGGGCGGCGGAGCTCTGAGCATGCGCAGCGCCGGCCGACCCGTGAGCGCCGCCGCCCAGGCGACGGAAGGGGCGCCCCTAAGCGCCCGCGAGGTGCTGGCGATTTGGTGGCCGCTGGGTCTCAGCTGGGTGCTCATGACGCTGGAGATGCCGCTGACTAACGCGATCATCCCGCGCCTGCCGAACGCGGACGTGAACCTAGCCGCATGGGGCATCATCTTCAGCCTGGCCATCATGATCCAGGCGCCCGCCACCATGCTCCTGGCCGCCGCCACGGCGCTAGTGAAGGACGCGGCCAGCTTCCGGCGCCTTAGTCGCATAACCATCGGCATCCTCGTGGCTCTCACCGCCACGCACGCGCTGCTCGCCTTCACGCCCCTGTACGACTGGGTGGTGGTTGGCATCATCGGCGTGCCGGAGGACGTGGCGGCGGCCGGTCGAATACCCGCCATGATCGTGGTGCCGTGGTCGCTGGGCACGGGCTCGCGCCGGTACTTCCACGGCATACTCATCCGTTACGGTCAGAGCCGCGTGGTGATAGCCAGCGCCGCCGTGCGGCTGACCACCGACATCATCATCCTGGGCGCCGGCCTTGCTATGGGTTCCGTTCAGGGCGCCGTGGTGACGGCGGTGGCCATGACCACGGCGGTGCTGCTGGAGAGCCTCTTCACCTGGACCCGCGTACGGCCCGTCATTCACCGCAGCGTGCTACCGAACCGCTCCGGGCAGGCCGTGTTCGGGTATGCCGAGTTCACGCGCTTCTACGTGCCGCTGGTCGTGACCACGCTCCTCTCACTCTCCACCGTCACGCTCATCAGCGCCGCGCTGGCGCGCATGCCCGGCAGCCTCGCCTCGCTGGCTACCTGGCCGGTCGTGTTCGGGTTCCTCATGCTGTGGCAGAGCGTGGCGGTGGCGTACCAGGAGGTGGTCATCAGCCTGCTGAGGCGACCGGACGGCGTGGCGGTGCTGCGCCGCGTCATGCGGCGCATGGCGGTCGGGCTCACAGCCAGCCTGGCGCTGGTGGCGGTTACGCCGCTGGCTTACTGGTGGTTCCGGTACGGCACGGGCCTCTCGCCCGAACTGACCGCTTTGGCGCAGGGCGCGGCGCTCATAGGCGTTATCACGCCGGCCATACGGGCCGTGCAGAGCTGGCAGCAGGGCGCGCTGGTCTTCGGCAGCCGCACCGCGCCCATGATGGAATCCGTGGTCGTGTTCCTGGTGGCCACCGCCACAGTGCTGGCGTTAGGCATGACCACCACCGCGCTGAACGGCATCTACGTGGGCATGCTGGCCTACGTGACGGGCCTGCTGGCGCAGACGGCCTGGCTGGAACTGCGCGTGCGGCCGGTGGTGGCGGCCTTGAAGCGCCGCGACATCGAGCCGGCGGTGAGCATATGAAACGAATCGTGATTCTAAGGAGGCAACAGTGAGTATGCAGCCTGTTAGTTTCGACCTGAAGGACCGCGTGGCGGTGATAACCGGCGCCACCGGCGTGCTGGGCGGCGTGATGGCGCGCGGGTTGGCCGCGCACGGCGTGCGGGTGGCCGTGCTGGGGCGCAACGCGGCGAACGCCGCGGCGCTGGTGGAGCAGATAGAGGCCGCGGGCGGCGCGGCGCTGGCCACCCCCGCCGACGTGCTGCAGAAGGACCAGCTGGAGCGCGTGCGGGACGCCGTCATGGAGCGCTGGGGCCGCCTAGACATCCTTGTTAACGCGGCTGGCGGCAACATGCCGGGCGCCACGCTGCAGCCGGGCGAGAGCTTCTTCGAGCTGGGCGAGAGCCCCATGCGCGAGGTGGTGGACCTCAACTTCATGGGCACGGTACTGCCGACGCAGGTGTTCGGCGCCGCCATGGCTAATGGGGGCGGCGGTAGCATCATCAACGTCTCGTCCATGGCCGCCATGCGCGCCATCACGCGCGTGGTGGGGTACTCCGCCGCCAAGGCCGCGGTCGATAACCTCACGCGCTGGTTGGCTATGGAACTGGGGCAGCGCTACCAGGGCGCCATGCGCGTGAACGCCCTCGCCCCCGGCTTCTTCGTGGGCAACCAGAACCGGCGCCTGCTCCTCAACGAGGACGGCAGCCTCACCGACCGCGGGCGCACCATCATCGACCACACGCCCCTAGGCCGCTTCGGGGAGCCCGAGGAACTGCTCGGTACGCTGGTGTGGCTCTGCTCAGAAGCCAGCCGCTTCGTTACCGGCGTGGTGGTGCCTATAGACGGCGGTTTCGCCGTGACCAGCGGGGTGTGAGCAGGGAGTGACGAAGGGGTGACCGAGGAGTGACCGTGAGCCGTGAACGATCCGTACCCGCGCCAGGCCAGGCAGCGCGGCGCGTCACCATTGCTGACGTGGCGGCCGCTGCTGGCGTGTCTAGCATGACGGTATCGCGGGTCGTGAACGGCACCGGAAGGGTGAACGAAGCCACGCGGGAGCGCGTGCGGCATTACGTTGACCTGCTCGGTTACCAGCCGAACCAGGTGGCGCGGTCCCTCAGCACCAAACAGAGCCGCACCGTGGGCCTGGTAGTGCCAGACATAACCAACCCGTTCTTCCCGGAGATAGTGCGCGGCGCGGAGGACGCCGCCTGGGAGGACGGTTACACCGTGGCGCTGGCGAACGCGGTGGAGGACCCGGTCAGGGAGCGCGCCGCCATCCTCAACTTCGAGGCCCACCGCGTGGATGGGCTCATAGTGTGCAGCCCGCGGTTGCCCAACGCTGAGCTCGAGGAGCTGGTGAGCCGGCACCCCGCCAGTGTGCTCGTCAACCGAAAGCTGGACAAAGGGTCGGCAGTGAGTCTTATGGTCGATGACATCCAGGGGGCCGCGCTGGCCGTAGGTTTCGTGGCGGACCGCGGTCATGAGCGGGTGGCGCTCTTGGCTGGCCCTGACCGTTCAGCTAGCGCCCACGTGCGGCGCCGTGGCTTCGTGGAGGCCATGGAGCGAGCTGGCTTGCCGGTCGATGAACGGCTGATCCTCACGTGCGAACCAACTGAAGAGGCAGGCGACCGGGCGCTGCGCACCCTGCTCGCGCGCGGTGAGCGTTTCACAGCCGTCATCGCCTACAACGACGTCATGGCCATCGGCGTGCAGCAGGCGGCCGCCAGCCTGGGGCTGGATGTGCCCGGTGACCTGGTGGTGGTTGGCTGCGACGATGTGCGGATGGCGAGCCTGGTTACGCCTCCGCTGACCACACTGCGGGTAGACACGTACGCGCTCGGCCGGCAGGCCGTGGAGACCATCTTCGCCCTCAGGCGCGGGGAGCGCCGCCAGCACGTTGTGTACACGCCTGAGCTGGTGGTGCGGGGGAGCGCGCCATGAGGTGTTGCGCCGTCGTTACTTCGATCACCCAAGCTTATTTTTCGCGCCTTGTTCACGGCTACACGGCCACCTGTTCGCTGTTCGAGCACGAGAGGACATGCAATGACCGACGACGTTAGTAACTCGCAATTGAGCCCGGATGGCAGCACGCTAGCTGACCTGGTGAACAGGCTGGGCTCGCAGCCGGTGGCCCAGAGCGCCCGGACCGTGGGTGAGCGAGCTTTGTGGGCCGAGGGGCACGGGGCATCCACCATGTTGGTCAGCGCCGAGCTTGCGGCGGTAACGGCCCGGGTGGCGCCTGCGGCGCCGGTGGGGCCGGTGGGGTCGGGGACGGCGGGTGCCGGTCCTGTCCTGGCGGGCAGCGTGAGCGAAGTGAGCGGCTGGCGCGTGACGCGCGCGCCGGTCACGCCCGAGAACCTGGCCGCCCTGCGTGGCCTGGTACCCAACTTGCGGCCGCAGCCGCTGGGGCTGACCACCAGCGCAGGCTTCGGCGACCGCTTGGGCGTGGCCACGCCCGGCCACGTGGACGCCATGCGGGCCGCGGGTGTTGCCAGCGAGATAGCGCCAATATTCGCGCAGCAATCCATGCGCGAGAACGCCCGCACGGGGCGCACCGTTCAGGAGGTGATGGACGACGCCACGCTGGGCGCCTTCCTGGCTGGATGGCAAGGGCCAGTAGGCGCGGACGCGGATCACCTCAAGAGCGAGGCCGACATAGACCTGTGCCTGGGGGCCGGTTACACGTTCTTCACCATCGACCCGGGCGAACACGTGAACTCGGCTGCGGACGACATGAGTGGCGCGGCATTGCAGCAGGCGTTCGAGGCCCTCCCGTGGGACGCCCTCGACTCCTCACCGGACGACCTGCGCGCGCGGCTCAGTGCCAGTAGCTTGGACCTCGGTTACCGCAGCTTGGCGTTCGGCCCGGGCGAACTGGAACGTGCCGCGGTGAAGTACGGCGGCGCGGTGGCGCACGTCACGCGCCTGTTCCGTCACCTGACCGCTACCGCCGCCCACGCCGTGGAGCTGGAGGTATCGGTGGACGAGACCGCCACGCCCACCAGCCTGGCGGAGCACCTTTACCTGGCGCACGAGATGAAGCGCCTGGGCGTCACTTGGGTGTCGCTGGCGCCGCGCTTCGTGGGCGCCTTCGAGAAGGGTGTGGAGTACATCGGCGACCTGGCCGCGCTGGCTCTCGACCTCAAGGGCCACGCCGCCATCGCGCGAGAGTTGGGCCCCTACAAGCTGAGCCTGCACTCGGGTTCTGACAAGTTCACCGTGTACCCCATAGCCGCTCAGGCCGCTGGCGGCGCCGTGCACCTCAAGACGGCGGGGACTAGCTACCTGGAGGCCCTGAGGGTGGTGGGCGCGTACGAGCCCGAGCTGCTACGGGCCGTTACGGAACTGGGCATACAGCGCTTCAGCGAGGACGTGAAGACGTACCACATATCGGGTAGCCCGCAGGGTATGCCCGACCTGGCCGCGCTGGACGGTAGCGCCCTCGCGGCGCTGCTGGAGCAGGTGGACGCGCGGCAGGTGCTGCACGTTACTTTCGGCTCCGCCCTCAAGGCGCACGGCGCCGAGTTGCTGCGCGTGCTGCGTGAGCACGAGGACGCCTACCGCGGCGCGCTGAGGCGGCACTTCGAGCGGCACCTCGTGCCCTTCAAGGGCCACACGAGCGGAGGCGCGCTGTGAGTGGCGCCTGGCGACTGGACCCCGACCGCTGCTTCTCGCCCGAACCTAGCCAGCGGGCGGTGGCGCGCCAGCTGTACGCCGAGGTGGCTGACCTGCCGCTGCTGTCGCCGCACGGGCACGTGCCCGCACAGCTGATCTTAGACAACGAGCCCCTGGGCGATCCGGCGAGCACTTTCGTGGTGCCGGACCATTACCTGCTGCGCATGCTCTTCAGCCAGGGCGTGACCCTGGAGGAGCTCGGCGTGGCGCGGTTGGACGGTGCGCCGGTGGAGCGCGACCCCCGCGCCATCTGGCGCAGGTTCGCTGCCGGCTTCCACCTGTTCGCAGGCACACCGTCCGGTCTGTGGCTCAAGCACGAGCTGATCGACCTCTTCGAGCTGCCCGAGCGGCCGTCCGCCGAGAGCGCCGACAGGACGTTCGATCACCTGGCGGAGAAGCTGGCCCGCCCCGAGTTCAGGCCCCGTGCGTTGTTCGAACGGTTCGGTATCGAGCTGTTAGCCACCACCGACGCCGCGACCGACGCTCTGGACGAGCACGCGCAGCTGCAGGGCGAGGGCATGCCCGTGGTGCCCACCTTCCGGCCGGACGCCGTTATAGACGCCACGCGCGAGGACTTCACCGCCGCCCTGGAACTGCTGGAGGAGCGCAGCGGCGTTTCGGTGAGCGATTACCGCGGTTACCACGCAGCCCTGGTGGCGCGCCGGCAGGCGTTCCTGGCGCGCGGCGCTAGCGCTACGGACCACGCGGCGCTGACGGCCGCGATAGTGCCTCTCAGCGAGCGCGAAGCCAGCGCGATCTACGACCGGTTGCGCACGGGCACGGCCAGCGACGCTGAACGCGCCGCCTTCAGTTCGCACATGCTGTTCGAGATGGCGCGCCTGAGCGCCGATGATGGGCTAGTCATGCAGCTGCACGTGGGTTCGTACCGTAACCACCACACGGGCCTGTTCGAGCATTTCGGGCGCGACATCGGGGCCGATATCCCCGTGGCTACCAGCTGGACGCGCGAGCTGCGGCCGCTGCTGGAGGAGCTAGGTACCCACCCCGGCTTCCGGCTGGTGCTGTACACGCTGGACGAGACCACCTACTCGCGGGAGCTGGCTCCGCTGGCTGGCGTGTACCCGGCCTTGCGCCTGGGGCCGCCGTGGTGGTTCTTCGATTCCGTGCTGGGCATGGAGCGTTTCCTAGACGCAGTGGTGGAGACCGCGGGCGTTTACAACCTGACCGGCTTCGTGGACGACACGCGCGCTTTCCCGTCGATCCCCGCACGTCACGACGTGTGGCGGCGCGTGGTGAGCAACTGGTTGGCGGGCCGCGTAGTGCGCGGTTTGATTGACGAGGACGAAGCGCCGCGGTTAGCGCGTGCGCTGGCTTATGACCTGGCACGCAGTGGGTACCGGCTGAACATTCCCGGCGCGCAGGCGGTTTAGGTGGGGGCCACGTACGGGGTGGTCATCGTGGGCGCCGGCAACATCGCCGCCGCTCATGCCCACGCCGTGCAGCAGCTGCCGAACGCGCGGCTGGTCGGGGTAGCCAGCCGCACACCGGATAAGGCGGCCGCAGTGGCGGCCGTATACGGGGTCAAAGGTTACGGGTCGGTTGCCGAGGCTGTAGCCGACCCGGACGTGCACGTGGTGGCTGTCCTCACGCCTTCCGGCGCACACTTGGAGCCGGCGCTGGCGGCGGTGCGTGCCGGTAAGCACGTGGTGGTTGAGAAGCCCATAGAGGTGAGCACCGCGCGTGCCGAGGAACTGGTGAGCGCTGCTGAACAGGCTGGCGTGGCACTGGGCGTGATCTTCATGAGCCGTTTCGCTGACGCCAACGTGGAACTCAAGCGCGCCGTTGACCGGGGCGACCTCGGTCACCTCCTGCAAGGCAACGCGGTGGTCCCGTGGTTCCGTGACCAGGCGTACTACGACAGCGGCGCGTGGCGCGGCACCCGGCTCTTGGACGGTGGGGGCGCGCTAATGAACCAGGCCATCCACCAGGTCGACCTGTTGCTGTGGGTCATGGGCCCGGTCACTGAGGTGTTCGCGTACGCCGGCACGCTGGCGCACGAGCGGATTGAGGTGGAGGACACGCTAGTGGCGTCGGTGCGGTTCGCGAACGGCGCCCTTGGCCAGATAAGCGCCGCCACTTCGCTCTGGCCCGGCCGCCCTAAGCTGCTGGAGGTGTACGGCAGCAAGGGTCACGTGGTGGTGGAGGACGACGCGGTGAAGGCGGTGGCGTTCAAGGAGAGTTCGGTCGGGTCTGCGCTACGCGGTCTGCAGGTGGCTAGCGGCGCCACGGGCGGTGGTACGACCGTCGGCACGACCGGGGGCGCGAGCGACCCGATGGCCATCTCGTTCGAGAACCACCGCCGGCAGTACGAGGAGTTCTTCAGCGCCCTGGACGCCGGTCGTGCGCCGGCCGTCGATGGCCGCGAAGGGATGAAGGCCGTTAGGCTGATTGAGGCCGTGTATCAGTCGGTGGCCGAGGGGCGGGCGGTGCGGGTGGGGTAGGGGTGGATCACCGGCCAATTATGGCTACGGCCTCTACTTCCACGAGGGCCTCTATGGCGAGTTCGGCGCCGACCGTTGTTCGTGTGGGCCGGTGTTCCCCGAAGCGGCGAGCGTAAACCACGTTCATGGCCTCGAAATCACGCTTCACGTCAGTGAGGAACACGGTTGTCTTTACGATGTCGTCCAGCCGGGCGCCGGCGCTCGCGAGTGCGTCTTCCAGGTTCGTTAGAACCTGGTCCATCTGTTCCACGATGCCACCCTGCACCACCTTGCCGTCACTGTCGAACGGCACCTGACCGGAAACGTACACGTGTTGTCCTACGCGCAGTACTCGGGAAAGTGGAGGAGAGGCGAAGCTGCGGTCTGTTGGTTCGGTGCTCATCTGTTTCCCTTCAAGTCGGTCTCAGAAGCGAGGGGGCCGAACTGTGCAGCGGGCAGTGAAGGCCTCACGCGTTCCTGATCTCATCCAGGTAGCCGTAGACGGTGAACTTGGAAACGTTCAGGGCCTCGGCTATGCGGACCACCGCACCACGCATGAGGAACGCCCCCCGCGCCTCGAGTTCCCCAACGATTCGGAACCGTGCGTCGCGGTCGAGTTCATGCGGATGGCCGGGTTCGTGTGCGATAACCTCAGCGATCATCTGATCTAGGACCTTGGTGAAGTCGGGCTTGGAGCGGGGTCGCTGCGGCCGTAGCGCAGGCGCAGCGGGTGGAGGATGTGGGGTCTGCGCCTCCGCGGCAACCGGACCATCCCTTGGCACGGCCCCAGCCGCGGGCTCAATCAGCTCCGATAGCCACTTAGCTGTGGCTATGGCCACTCCAAGGTCGAGGTTCAGGCACATTGCCGCGTAGGCTTTGCCCTCGGCGTCGTAGTAGAGCGTGGTTGTGGAGCGGAGCCGGCGCCCGTCAGTGGTGACGGTCTCGTAGCTCATCACCTTGGGGTCCCTGGGTTTTTTGGACGTGAGCGACTTGAGGGCAACGTCGTTTATAGGGCCACCGATGAGCGGCCCGCCGAGCGCGCGGCCACTGACGTGACCGTTCTCCAGCGCCACGATCGACGACTCGGGGACACGCAGGTCGTGGACCACCACTTCGCAGTTGCGGCCGTACATCAGAGCGAGGGAAGGCGCCAATGCCATGAGGCTGGAGATGACCAGTTCCATCTCGTCCTCGGTGCTGGCGCCCTGGGGGAGAGGCAGTGCTCCGGAGGCCTGAAGCTCAGCGGAAGGTGTCGTCTCGTCCATAGTTCTCACAATCTTTTGTAATGTCTGAGTCGCCAAGATAGCAGGCTGGCGGGAGGTGACGAGTCCTGGTAGTCCCGTAAAGAACGGGCTATACAAGACATTCGAATGAATCGTCGCTGCAGGCGCCCGCTGTTCTCCCACGGGGGACTATACAACACGCTAACAAAATGTTGTATGCTCCCCCTCGCGGCGACGAACCAGTGCAACTGGTCTTTCCCCCGCTCGGACGGCGAGAGCCTCTGAGATAGATCTTTTGAACGACGGATGGTCGCCGCACCTGCCTTCCAGCCCCCAGGAGGAAACAGTGAGTCATCAGATCCCGTTCGAGAACCTAGACCGACTGTTGAACGTCGAGATGAGACGTAACGGTCTTCCTCAAGGTGTGATGCCGAAAGTTTACGAAGTAGCGCGCGGTTCCGGGGCGCCTCTAACGCAGAGGGCCGTTGAGGACCTGAACGCCACAACCGGCACCGTCGGGTTCCTCACGGGTGTGTACTTCCCGCCGCACTTCGAGAACGGCGAGATAGACGGGCCTATCGGCGCCGTGGTGCTGGGCAGCGCCCTCACCGCGCTCGGGCGCCAGGCCGAGATTCTTATCGAAGAGAAGCTCGTGCCGTTAGTAGAGGCGCTCGTGCAGCAGGTCGGCAGCAGCGTACGCGTGGTAGCTGCCGAGTCCGTGACCACCGAACAGGTCGTGAACGGTTGGGACGCCCTGGTCAGCATCGAACGCATCGGCGTAGCCGAGAACGGCCAGACGCACTCCATAGTCGGCACCCCCTTCTCTAGCGGCTTCAAGGGCATGGACGCCATCGTGAACGGCATGAACGCCGCGGGTAAGCCCACCATCGGCATAGGCGACGGCGGTAACGAGATCGGCTTCGGCGCCCTGTACGACACCGCGCGGCAGCTCTCGCCCCACCCGGTGGCCTGGACGGTCACGGCCACCAAGCACGTGCTGCCCGTGTGCGTCTCCAACCTGGGCGCTTACGCCCTGACCACGGGCCTGGCCATCGTGAACGACCGCCTGGACCTGGTACCTACCGCCGACGAGGTTGAGAGCCTCATCCGCCTGGCCAACAGTCTCGGCTGCCTGGACGGCGGCACGGTAGACCCCAACTTCATCGGCGACGACGGCATACCCATGTCCGGCATCCGCGGCTACGTGGACCTCATGGGCACCATCGCCAGCCAGTACTTCACGCCTTTCGAGCGTCACTTCTGAACCTGTCGGCCGCCATTCGGCACCGCTGAACCTCTAGCAAGATGGGAGCAACGAAGATGAGATCAATTCGAGCCAAACTCCTTATCCTCCTCGGCGCGCTGGCGCTGACCGGGGTTTCGGTGGCGCAGACCAGCAGCGTGACCGTGCTGCAGGGCGTGGACCCAGCCAATTTGGACCCCGCCATGTTCGCCTCCACCACGCAGCAGACGATCTTCACCCACCTCTTCGATACCCTCACGGAGCTCGACTGGAGCACCGGGCAGCTGGTGGGCAAGCTAGCGACCAGCTGGGAGATCGTGGACGACCTCACCTGGCGCTTCTACCTGCGCGACGACGTGACCTTCCAGAACGGCGAACCCTTCAACGCTCACGTCATGAAGTACAACCTCGACCGCCTGGTGGATCCCGATGTGGGCGCCTACGACTGGTTCTTCGTGGCGGACGCCGACTACGAATCCTCCAGCGTAATCGACGACTACACCATCGAGATCCGCACCGAGCAGCCCTCCGCCCTGGTGGCCGAACTGCTCCGGTTCGTGTACGTGGTGCCGCAGGAGCATTACTCCAGCACGCCCATGGAGACCCTGGCCGCTAACCCGGTGGGCTCCGGCCCGTACCGCATGGCCAGCTGGACACGCGACGAGTCCGTGGTGTTCGAGCGGTGGGACGGTTACTGGGGAGAGACCCCCAGCATCGAGCGCATCGTTATACGCTCCGTGCCCGAGTCCTCCACCCGCATAGCCGAGCTCGTGACCGGCGGGGCCGACCTCGTGGTGAACGTGCCGCCCGACCAGACGCTGCTCATTGACCGTGACCGCAACAGCCAGGTTAAGAGCGTGGAGAGCGGCCGCGTCATCCACGTGCTCATCGATAACAGCGTGGAGCCGTTCGGCGATATCCGCGCGCGCCTGGCACTGAACTACGGCGTGGACAAGCAGGCCATCGTCGATAACCTCTTCCTCGGTCTGGGCACGCCGCTTGCCGGCATAGCTAACGGGCCTTGGCGCAACACCGAAATAGAGCCGTACCCGTACGACCCCGAGCTCGCGCTCGAGCTGTTCGGCGAGCTGGGTTACACCAAGGACGCCGACGGAGTGCTGCGCAACGGCGCCGGCGACACCATAACCGTGATCCTCGACACGCCCGTTGGCCGTTACCTCAAGGACGTGGAAGTGGCGCAGGCCGTGCGCGACGACCTGCAGCGCCTGGGTCTTCAGGTGGAGGTCCAGACCCTCGAGTGGTCCGTTCGTACTCAGCGGCAGCGTGCCGGTACGCTCGCGCCCCTCAGCCTCGCCGGCCTCGGCGGCCTTTTCAACGGTGTGGGCGAGATGCGCTGGGTGACCCCCAGCCCGCAGTTCAGTGACCGCGACCGCGACATCCGCTGGCAGTCGCCCGAGTTCGAGGAGCTGTACGCCGACATGCGCGCCACCCTCGACGACGTGGAGCGCAAGGCCAAGGTCGACCAGCTGCAGGTCATGGCCTTCGAAGGCGCACCCTGGATCTTCCTCTACCGCCAGTACGACAACTACGGCGTGAGCAACCGTCTGGCTCAGTGGGAGCCCCGCCCCGACGAGGTGATCGACCTGCGGGACGTGGAAGTTCAGTGAGCTTGACCGAAGTAGCACCCTGGCGTATTGACGCGTTCCTTCGG
>JBBAFX010000021.1:0-15006 GCA_041655195.1 Trueperaceae bacterium | reverse complement strand
ATCTGGCGTGACGCGGTGGTGCATGTCACCAACAACGTCCCCAGCGGCCTCATGACCCTCCCCACTCTGCCGGAACAGGCGGTGGGTGTCACGCAGGCCGACCTCGGCAGCCTGGTGGTGAACCAGGTGCGCCTGGAGGTGGCTTCGTGACGCCGACGCCAGATCCCCTCTGGATCACGTTCATAAAGGCGCTCGTACTCTGCGTGGTGCTCCTCGGGGCCTTCGCGTACATGACGCTCGTGGAGCGCAAGCTACTGGGCCGCTTCCAACACCGTTACGGCCCCAACCGCGTGGGTCCCTTCGGTCTGCTGCAGCCCATCGCCGACGCCATCAAGACGATCTTCAAGGAAGACATCACCGTCACCGCCGCCGACAAGTTCGTGTTCGTGCTGGCGCCCGGCATCAGCATCTTCTTCGCGCTCTCGGCCTTCGGCGCCATCCCCGGCGGCCCAGCTGGCAGCCTCTTCGGCTTCAACCCATGGGTCATGGACCTCGACATCGGCATCCTCTACGTTCTTGCCGCCACCGGCATGGGCGTTTACGGCATCTTCCTGGGCGGTTGGGCCTCCAACAGCAAGTACGCCCTGCTCGGCAGCCTGCGCTCCACCGCGCAGATCATCAGCTACGAGCTGGGCCTCGGGCTCTCCATCCTGGCAGTAATCATGGTGGCCGGCACGCTCAACCTGCGCGAGATCGTGGACCTCAACATCTGGTCCGTCAGCCCGTGGCTGTGGCCCGGCCTGCTGCTCGCTTTCAGCACTTTCCTGGTCTCCGCCACCGCCGAGGTCAACCGCACCCCGTTCGACCTTCCGGAGGCCGAGCAGGAGCTGGTGGCCGGTTACATGACGGAGTTCTCGTCCATCAAGTGGGCTCTATACCAAATGGCCGAGTACGTGAACATGATGACCGCCTCCGCCATCATCAGCACGCTGTTCCTGGGTGGCTACCGCGGACCGCGCTTTTTGGACGGGCTCATACCCGGCATATCGGAGTGGCCCATCATCTGGCTGGTCCTGAAGATGGCCATCTTCATGTTCATGTTCATCTGGCTCAAGGCGACCCTGCCGCGCCTGCGCTACGACCAGCTCATGCGTTTCGGCTGGCTCTACCTGTTCGAGTTCGCGCTCCTCAGCGCGCTCATCACCGGGGCGGTGATCGCATTTGTTCTCTGACCTGAACCTGAACAATGCCCTCCACAGGGGCAGAAGGAACGGAGGTAGACCGTGAGCCTCCTGGACATAGCCAAGGGGATGGGGGTCACGCTGGGGCACCTGTTCAAGAAGCCCTACACCGTGAACTATCCCGAGGAGAAGATCGACATCAAGCCGCGCTTCCGGGGCAGGCACCACCTGCTGCGCCACCCCGACACCGGCCTGGAGAAGTGCATCGGCTGCAGCCTGTGCGCGGCCGCCTGCCCCTCTTACGCCATCTACGTGGAGGCCGCGGAGAACGATCAGGAGAACCCCGTCTCGGCCGGCGAGCGTTACGCCAAGATCTACGAGATCAACATGCTGCGCTGCATCTTCTGCGGCTTCTGCGAGGAAGCGTGCCCCACCGGCGCCGTGGTGCTGGGTCACGAGTTCGAACTCGCCGACTTCCGCTACGAGGACTTCGTCTACCGCAAGGAAGACATGCTGGTAGGCACCGAGGGCAGCAAGTGGCAGCGCCGCGAGGCCGACGCCAAGGGCAAGGAAGTCAATATCGGCGTCAAGCCGTCGCACAGGCCTGAGCTGGAAGGCGTGGACTACTGACATGGTCGCCTTCATCATCCTGGCCGTGTTGCTGGTGACCGCCGGCGTTGGCGTCATCACCCTGCGCCAACCGGTGCACGCAGCGCTCTCCCTGGTGGCCGGCATCCTAGCGCTAGCCGCCATCTACGTGACGCTCGAAGCGCACTTCCTGGCCGCCATCCAGGTCATCGTTTACGCAGGCGCCGTCATGGTGCTCTTCCTCTTCGTCATCATGCTCCTCAACGTCGGGCGCACGCGCGCGGCCAGCCTCAAGTGGCTGAAGCCCGCAGCGTGGGTCACGGGCGCTCTCAGCCTCGCGGCCGTGGTGACCGTGGTGTTCGTGGTGCAGCAACCGCTGCCTGAGTTCGCGGTCATCGACGCGGCCCTGCGGGGCGGTAACGCCGACGCTGTAGGCGATGCGCTCTTCACCGACCACCTGCTCAGCTTCCACCTGGTGGGCGTGCTGCTGCTGGTAGGCATAGTGGGCGCCGTGGCGCTGGTGCAGCAGACCGTACCAGCCCGCCGCACGCGCCAAGGCGTGGCTCAACAGGAGCCCCAGGACGCGCCCGAGCTGGTCGCAGCGGGGGAGGGGAACTGAGTGGTACAGACCGAGTACTACGTAGCGCTCTCCGCCATCCTCTTCGCGCTCGGCGGCATCGGCGTTCTCACGCGGCGCAGCGCCATCATGCTGTTCCTCTCCATCGAGCTCATGCTCAACGCCGCCAACCTGGCCATCATCGCGTACGCGCGGCAGTGGAGCGCGGTCGGCGCGCAGCATGCCCTCGATGGGCAGGCCGCCGCCTTCATAGTGCTGGCCATCGCCGCCGCCGAGGTGGCGGTGGGCCTGGGCATCCTCGTGGCCATCTTCCGCAACCGCGTCAGCACCGACGTGGACGAACTTTCGGAGGTTAGGTTGTGAACGACCTGGTGCAACTGGCCTCCCTCGCGCCGCTGCTGGCCCTCGCCGGTGCCATCATCAACGGCCTCTTCGGGCGCAGCCTGCGGGGTAACGCCCCGGGCGTCATCGCCAGCCTGGCGGTGGCGGCCGGCTTCGTCCTCTCGCTCATCGCGTTCCTGGGCGTGCGCGCTGGTGGCGCTGTGCGCGTGCGCTTCGGCGACTTCCTGGTGGCCGGTGACCTGAACATAGGTCTCGGCTTCCACTTCGATCAGCTCAGCGTGCTGATGATGCTCATCATCACGGGCGTGGGCCTACTCATCCACATCTACTCCATCGGCTACATGCAGGGCGACGACGGCTTCTCGCGTTACTTCGCGCAGCTCAACCTGTTCGTGGCCGCCATGCTGGTGCTGGTCATGGCCGACTCGTTCCCGCTCATGTTCGTGGGCTGGGAAGGGGTGGGCGTGTGCTCGTTCCTGCTCATCGGCTTCTGGTACAAGGACCTCAAGAACGCCAGCGCCGGGCGCAAAGCGTTCATAGTCAACCGCGTCGGCGACTTCGGCTTCTTGCTGGCCATGTTCCTCACCTTCAAGGCGTTCGGTACGCTCGACATTCAGGCCGTGAACGCCGCCGCGCCCAGCTTCGCTTACGGCGCCGCCATCCTCACCGGCATCGGCCTCCTTTACCTGCTGGCCGCGGCCGGTAAGTCCGCGCAGCTGCCGCTACACACCTGGTTACCTGACGCCATGGCCGGCCCCACGCCGGTGTCGGCGCTCATCCACGCCGCCACCATGGTCACGGCTGGCGTCTACCTCATAGCGCGCACTGGCGGTATCTTCGCTAACGCCCCCAGCGCCGCCGCCACAGTTGTCTGGGTCGCCGTCCTCACGGCGCTCATGGCCGCCATCGTGGCCATAGGCCAGACCGACATCAAGAAGATCCTCGCCTGGTCCACCATCTCCCAGGTGGGCTTCATGGTGGCCGCTGTGGGCGCCGGCGCCTACTGGGCAGGCATCTTCCACGTGCTCACCCACGCCTTCTTCAAGGCGCTCCTCTTCCTCGGGGCCGGCTCTGTCATCCACGCCCTAGGGGGAGAACAGGACGTACGCAAGATGGGCGGGCTCGGGCGCAAAATGCGCGTTACGGGCACCACGTCGCTCATAGCCACCCTGGCCATAGCCGGCGTGCCGTTCCTTTCCGGCTACTTCAGCAAGGACGCCATCCTCGGCGCGCTGCTCACCAGCAGCCCGCTCGGCAACTACGGGGGCCAGATCCTCTTCGCGCTCCTCATGGTCACCGCCGGCATAACGGCGTTCTACATGTTCCGGTGGTACTACCTGGTGTTCGCCGGCGAGCCGCGTAGTAGCGCTGAGTACGAGCGCGCTCACGAATCGCCCGCCGTTATGACCGTGCCCCTCGGCATCCTCGCCGTGGGCAGCGTGCTCATCGGCTACGTGGGTCTGCCCGCATTCCTCGCCCCCAACGCCATACAGGAGTGGCTCGCTCCGGTCATGGCGCACGTTGACTTCGACCACCTCAACACCAGCGCTGAGTGGATGCTGCTGCTAGGCTCCGTGCTGGTTGCCGCCGTGGGCTTAGGGCTCGGTTACTGGGTGTACGTGATCGGTTCCGGCGAGCTAGCCAAGCGCATAGGCAACACGCCTCTCGCCAACGCTTCGCGCGGCGCCTTCGGTATAGACCGGCTGTACCGTGGTCTCTTCACGGAGCCGGGTGAGGGTCTGGCTGAAGGGGTGGCGTCGCTTGACCGCGACGTCGTCGACCGCGGCCTCACGGGCGTCAGCGGTGCGGTGCCCCTGCTTGGGCGCCTACTGGTGCTCCTGCAATCGGGCTACGTGCGCGCTTACGCCTTCGCCATGGTGCTGGGCGTGCTGGCGCTGGCCGTGGTGGCCGCGCTGATCGGGGTGCTCGCATGATCTCGCTTTACGTCATCTTGCTGCCGGTGCTCATGGCGCTCCTAGCCATCCTCGCGCGGGGTAGCGCCCCGCTGGTGCGCGGCCTGGCCTTCCTGGGCGGCATCGGCACCTTCGCCCTGGCGCTCTTCCTGGCTGGCTCCGAAGGGTTCAACGCTGCCTGGCTGCCCGGCATCGGCGTCAACTTCGCGCTCGACGCCACCGGAGCCGGCCCGGTGCTGGTGCTGGTGGCCGCGCTCGTCATGATCCCCACGCTGCTGGTGGCCGCCAGTCGCGTGGAGAAGGGCGCCGCTGGCTTCGTAGCGCTGCTGTTACTGGCGCAGGCGGGCCTCAACGGCATCTTCCTCTCCAAGGACCTCATCGTCTTCTACATCTTCTGGGAGGCCACCCTCATCCCCGGCTTGCTGCTCCTCGGCATCTACGGGGGCGACCGGCGCCGCCAGGCCACCCTCAAGTACCTCGTGTACGCCGTGGCCGGCTCCTTCCTCATGCTCATCAGCATCCTCGCCCTCAAGGCGCTCTCCGGTGCTGCTAGCTTCCATATAACCGAGCTCATGATCGCCACGCCGGCGCTCAGCGCCGCCACTCAGACGTGGCTCTTCGTGGGCATGGCCGTAGGCATGATGGTCAAGCTGCCGCTCTGGCCGCTGCATTCCTGGCTCATAGACCTGAACGAGCAGAACCACCCGTCCGGCGCCGCCGACGTGCTGGGTTCGCTTTACAAGGTCGGCGCCTTCGGCTTCTTCGCCTGGGCGCTGCCCCTCCTGCCGGCTGGCGCGGAGCGCGTGGCTCCCTACCTGCTGGCGCTGGCGGCCGTCACGGCCGTGTACGGCGCTCTGGCCGCCATCTCCCAGGATCACCTGAAGCGCTTCCTGGCGTACGGCTCCCTTTCGCACATGGGCATCATCGGGGTGGGCCTCTTCGGCCTGCACCTGGCGGGCCTCAGCGGCGCTATCTACTTCCTGGCGGCGCAGATGCTCTCCACCGGCGGTCTGTTCCTCGTGGCCGGCATGCTCTACCACCGGCGCCGCAGCTTCTCGGTCAAGGATTACGGCGGGCTCGCCAAGAGCGCCCCGGCGTTCGCGGCCGTGTCGCTGTTCCTCATCTTCGCGTACATCGGCGTGCCGGGGCTCTCCAACTTCCCTGGCGAGTTCATGGCCCTCCTCGGCGCCTTCCAGACCTCGCCCTGGCCCGCCGCCTTCGCCACTCTGGCCGTCATCGCAGCCGGCGTGTACGGGGTGAACCTCTTCCAGCGCCTGTTCCAGGGCACCACCACCGTCCCCACTACCGACCTCAGCCCGCTCGAGCTGTACGTGCTCGTGCCGTTCGTGGCCGGTGTGCTGTGGCTCGGTATCTCGCCCGCTCCGCAACTCAGGCAGATCGAGCAGCAAGCTTCGCTCGTGACCCTCCAGTTGGAGCGCGTGGTCGAGGCCCAGCCGGGGGTGCCGGCGGTCACGCTCGCTGAACTGCCAGGAGGTGAAAGGTGACCTTCCCACCAGTTCTCGACGTCGATTGGAGCGCGCTCGCGCCCGCCCTGGCGCTGCTCGTTACCGCCGCCGTTACGCTGTTCTTCGCGCTCTTCCATAAGGACTCGCGCCACGTGGCCATCACGGCGCTCATCGGCGTGGTCACCGCGTTCCTGTTCGCGCTGGCGCGCTTCCTTGAACCCGGTGAGCAAGTGGCTAGCTTCGGCTTGCGCTACTACGGCGACACCATGGCGCTGGCGTTCACCTTCATCATCCTGCTGGGCACCGCGCTGGCTATTCTCGTCAGTTACGACCAGCTCAAGCGGCAGGACCTCGATAGACCCGAGTACTACCCGCTCATGCTGCTGTCGGCCTTAGGCGCCGTCATCATGGCCTCGTCCGGCGACCTGATCACGCTGGTGCTCGGCCTCGAGATCATGAGCTTGCCGGTCTACGTACTGTCGGCCTGGCGCACGCGCGATAGGCAGTCCGAGGAGGCCGGCATGAAGTACTTCCTGCTCGGCGCCTTCGGCTCGGCCATGCTTATCTACGGCATCGCGCTCCTGTACGGCGCTGGCGGCACCTTCGTGTTCGAAGGATTGGCGCAGTCGCTGGCGGGCGGTCAACTGACCGTGCTGGCAACCCTGGGCGGAGCACTGGTGCTGGTGGGTCTCGGCTTCAAGGCCTCCATGGCACCGTTCCACCAGTGGGCGCCTGACGTCTACACTGGTGCGCCCACACCAGTGGTCACGTTCATGAGCGTGGTCATAAAGGTCGGTGCGTTCGCGGCGCTACTGCGCGTGGTCGCCGTGGTGTTCCCGCAGCTGTCCCCCTGGCTCATCACCGCCCTGGCGGTCATCGTGGCGGCCACCCTCATCATCGGCAACCTGTCGGCGCTCATGCAGCGCGGCGTGAAACGCATCCTCGCTTACTCCGCCGTAGCGCACGCGGGCTACCTGGGCCTGGCGCTCCTCGCCCCCGACCACGGCGGCATACCGGCCGCGGCCTTCTACCTCACCGCATACGCGCTCATGAACGCCGGCGCATTCGCGGTGCTGTCGCTGATGACCGACGCTAACGACCGCGGCGACGACCTGGACCGCTTCGCGGGCCTCGGCGCCAAGCGCCCGTGGCTGGCCGCCACGCTCACGTTCTTCCTGCTCAGCCTGGGCGGCATCCCGCCGCTGGCCGGGTTCGCGGGCAAGGTCCTGGTGTTCCAGGCCGTCATCGAGGCCGGCTGGTACTGGCTGGCGGTGCTGGGCATACTCACCAGCGTTGTGGCGCTCGTGTACTACTTCCGGATCATCGCCTACATGTACTTCCGCGAGAGCGAGTACGAGGCGCCCAGCACGCGCTCCACCGCCACCAACGTGGCCATAGCCGTGGCGCTGGTAGGCACGCTACTGTTCGGGCTTTTCCCGGGACTGTGGCACGATCTGCTCAACGTGGGGCAGACATTCATAGCTGGCTTCTAAGCCGATCCTTCGGACCAAGTGGCCGCGCCTTCGGGTGCGGCCACTCTTTTTGACGCTCCTTCGATCGGTGCTGGGTTCGTCGGTAAGAGCGCCGTAAGTCCTGGAGGTCTAGCATCTTCAGTGACTAAGAGGTTCGCGCGCCAAGGCGCGTGACTCGCTCCGGGGCGGGGCCGGAGGAAGGGGAGCTAGGTGATCACATCGTGACCATCGCCACGCACGGCACAGACGCACCGAGCGCCGCACTGGCCTCCATGCGCATACTGCTGGTAGACGACGAACAAGCCGCACTGGTGATGATGAAGAGCATGCTGGCGCAAGCCGGTTACCAGAACGTCTTCACTTGCGCCGAGCCACTCATGGCCGCGTCGGAGTTCGAACAACTTAAGCCCGACCTGCTGGTCCTCGACTTCCACATGCCGCGCCGCGACGGCCTCGGCGTGCTGGCGGACCTAGCGCCCATACTGCCCGAGGCGTTCCCCGTGCTCATGGTCACCGGGGACGAGCGCCCGGGCCTACGTGAAGCAGCCCTCGGCGGCGGTGCGAAAGACTTCCTCACCAAACCCGTGAACGCGGCCGAAGCGCGCCTGCGTATCCGCAACCTTCTCGAGGGGCGCAAGCTGCAGCTAGAACTGCAGCGCCACAACGACCGCCTGGAAGCCGCCGTGCGGCGCCGCACGCAGGAGCTTGAGCACAGCCAACTCGAGATGCTGGTGCGCCTGGCGCGTGCGGCCGAGTACCGCGACGACGACACCGGCCAGCACACTTGGCGCGTGGCTCACGTGAGCGGCGTCATCGCTCAGGAGATGGGCGTGCCGCGCGACCGGGTCGAGATGCTGCTGCGCGCCGCGCGCCTACACGACGTGGGCAAGATCACTATCCCCGACGGCATCCTCATGAAGCCCGGCAAGCTCACGCCAGAGGAGTACGCCGTGGTCAAGCGCCACGCCGAGGCCGGCGCCGAGCTCCTGTCTGGCAGCCGCTCGCCGCTCATCCGCCTGGCCGAACAGATAGCCCTAACGCACCACGAGCGCTGGGACGGCGCGGGTTACCCGCGCGGCATGGCGGGGGAGAGCATCCCGCTGGAGTCGCGCATCCTGGCTGTGGCCGACGCGTTCGACGCCCTCACGCACGACCGCTCGCACCGCAAGGCCGTGTCGGCCACGGAAGCGGCGCAGGAGATCGGCCGTAACGCCGGCACGCAGTTCGACCCCGCCGTGGTGGCCGCGTTCCAGCGCGCGTTCGTGCAAGGACTCCTGGTCGTTCCGCGCGACGAAGCCTGAGTACGTTCCGGGGCGCCTACCTTCGTTTAGAGTGACCGGGCATGAGTGAACATGCCCCCACCCCAGAAGAGCGCCTGGCGGGCCGCGACCCGATCGAGGTGCTGCAGACCACGCCCGCGCTACTCAGCGAGCTGTTCGACGCGCTGACCGAGGTCGACCTCGAGACGCCTTACGCGCCGGAAAAGTGGAACCCGCACCAGCTGATAGCGCACCTAGCCGACGTCGAGCTGGCCACCGGCTGGCGCCTACGCCAGACCGTAGCGGCGCCCGGCGTGGAGCTGTCGTTATGGGACCAGGACGCGTGGGCGCAGCGCTACGGGCGCCTCGATCCGGCGCTGGCCCTGGAGGCGTTCCGGGCCCAGCGGGCGTGGAACCTGGCCTTCCTGGCGTCGTTAGAGCTGCAGGACTGGCTGGCTGAGGCCTACCACCCGGAGCGCGGCTTCGAGAGCGTGGACTTCATGGTGCGTTACCTGGCGGCTCACGACTTGAACCACCTGGCGCAGCTTGGGGTGCAGTTACCGCTGCTGTAGGGCCCAGCCAACAGGCAGGTTCGCCCGGTACGGGCGTGGTATTCTCGCCCCGATATGGCTACTGAACGCACTTTCGCGATGGTCAAGCCCGACGGTGTACGCCGTGGGCTCGTTGGCAAACTAGTCTCCCGCATCGAAGCTAAGGGCTTACGCATAGTGGGCCTCAAGCAGATGGTCATCTCGCGCGAGCTGGCCGAGCGTCACTACGGCGAGCACAAAGGCAAGCCGTTCTTCGACGGCCTGGTGGAGTTCATCACCTCCGGCCCTGTGGTGGCCATGGTGCTCGAGGGCGAGAACGCCATCCTGGCGTGGCGCGGCATGATGGGCGCCACCAACCCCGCCGACGCGGCGCCCGGCACCATCCGCGGTGACCTCGCCAGCACCATCGACGAGAACGTGGCTCACGGCTCCGACGCGCCCGAGACCGCGGTGCGCGAGATCGGCATCTTCTTCGAGGCGAACGAGCTGCTGGACTGATGAGCACCACGCTGTCGCGGCTCATCCAGGGCCTCAAGGCGTCATCCACCCTGGCGTTCACCACCAGGGCTAAGGAGTTGGCGCAGAGCGGCGTTGACGTGGTGGCCATGACGGCGGGCGAGCCCGATTTTCAGCCGCCGCAGCATGTGCTGGACGCGGCGCGCGAGGCTATAGACCTCGGTCTGACCAAGTACACGCCGCCCGCCGGCACGGTGGAGCTGCGCAGCGCTATAGCCGCTAAGTTCAAGCGCGAGAACGGCCTGGATTACGGCTTGGACCAGGTGATGGTGAGTACCGGCGGCAAGCAGGTGCTCTACAACGGCTTCTTCTCGGTGCTGGACCCCGGCGACGAGGTGCTACTGATAGCGCCTTACTGGGTGAGCTACCCGGCGCAGGTAGAGCTGTGCGGTGCGGTGCCCGTGGTGGTCACGGCGCCGGCCGAGACCGGCTTCATCCCCGACCTTGCCGACGTGCGGGCGGCCATAACGCCGCGTACCAAGGTCATCGTCATCAACTCGCCGTCTAACCCCACCGGCGCCGTGTACCCGCCCGATCTCATACAGGGCATGGCGGAGCTGGCCCGCGAGTTCGATTTGTGGATCTTCACCGACGACCTTTACGAGCATCTCGTGTACGAGGGCCAGTTCGTGACTGCCGCTGCTTACGCACCGGAACGCACTCTAGTGATCCACGGCGCCAGCAAGGGTTACGCCATGACCGGCTGGCGCATAGGTTTCGGGGCGGGACCGAAGGCGCTCATCGGCGCCATGAACCGGCTGCAAGGCCAGAGCACCAGTAACGCCAACGCGCTTGCGCAGCACGCCACGGTGGCGGCGCTGAACGAGGTCGAGAAGACGGCGGCCTTCCAGCGGGAGGCGCGCGCTGCCTACGTGGAGCGCCGCGACGTGCTGGTGGAGGGCCTCAACCGCCTGGGCCTGCACACGCCCAAGCCGCAGGGCGCCTTCTACGTCATGATGGACGCCACGCCCATAGCCAAGGACGAGGAGGCCGCCGCCATACGGCTCCTCGAGGAGGCGCACGTGGGGGTGGTGCCGGGGACCGACTTCCTGGCGCCCGGCCGCGTGCGGCTGAGTTACGCCACCAGCCTGGACAACGTGCGCGAGGCGCTGGCGCGTATCGAGCGGTTGCTTAGTTAGCGGTCCGCCGGCCCGGGCGCTGCGCCCGGGTCAGTGACCAAGTAGTGCTCCGGAGGGGGCCATGTTCGACAACAGGGCCAGGGCCATTCAGGTGGCGTTCACCACGCGGCGCGGCCAGGAGGTCATGGCGCGGCTCGACCTGCCGCGGGGACGGCTGCGCTCCTACGCGCTGTTCGCGCACTGCCTGGGACCAAAGGGTGACGCTGCAGCTGAGGCTTTCGTGGCCGGTCTCCTCGAGTACGGTCTCGGGGTGCTCAGCTTCGAGCTGACGGCCCCACAGGCGCCTCCCGCAGTCGGGGAGGAGGGCGCTTCCACCGCAACCGGTTCGGCGGACGCTCCGCCTCTCGCGCTCGATACTCAGGACATCGTGGACGGGGCCTCCGTGCTGCGCCTCTCGCACGGCGCGCCGGAGCTGCTGGTCGGGCATTCGCTGGCCGGCGCGGCTGTGCTGCGCGCCGCCACGGAGTTGCATGAGGTGCGCGCCGTGGCGACGGTGGGGGCGCCGTCGGACTTCACCCACATGCAGCACCTGCTGGAGGATGACCTGCCGGCGGCTGAGGCCAGCGGCGAGGCGCGACTCTGGATAGCTGACCGCTTCTGCCGTCTGCGCGCCACATTCCTGGATGAGCTTGACGAGACGGAGATGCGCAGCGTGCTCCTGGACCTCAAGCGGCCGCTGCTCGTAACGCACTCGCCGGTCGATAACGTTATTGGTATCGAGAACGCGCGCCGTATCTACGACGCCGCCCGCCACCCGAAGAGCTTCGTCTCGCTGGCCGGGGCGGATCACGAGTTCACGCGGCCTCTGCAGGCGCACGTGGCTGGTGAGCTGGTCGGTGCCTGGACCGCCACGGTGCTGCCGCCCGACCCGGAGCTGCCCGACGAGTGGCGCGAGGACGGCGTGGCGTACGCCCGCACCGGCCCCGTGATCCGCACGGAGGCCAGCGCCGGCGGCTTCCCGCTGGTGCTGGACGAAGCCATGGCCATTGGCGGTACCGACGCTGGCCCCGACCCGTACGACCTGCTGTGCACCGCGCTAGCGGGCTCCATCAGCATGAGCCTGCGTAAGCGAGCGGACGCTGAGAAGTGGCCACTGGAGGAGGTCACCACCCGGGTTGTGTACCGCGAGCTGGCCGCTACCGCCGACCCGACCGCGCCGACCGACGGGTTCGACGTGCTGGTGCGGCTCGTCGGGTCCGCGCTGACGGAACAGCAGCGCGCCGCCCTGCTGGCAGCAGTGCCGGAGGCGCCCATGCACGACACTCTTAGGCGCACCTCCGAGATCACGGCCCGTCTGGCGTGAGTAGCGCGGAACAACGCTAGTACTCCGCTACCGGGCCGGTTCCGGGGCATACGCGCGGGGGTACACTCGCCGTAACGTTATTCAGTGTTTTTGGGCCGTGTGCGGTCGTTAGCACCGCAGCGGCCTACGGAGGAAACATGCCCTTACGCGATACCCCCTTCAAGACGATCATCGAACCGTTCCGCATCAAGGTGGTGGAGCCCATCCGCTTCACCACTCGCGCCGAGCGCGAGCAGGCCCTCGAGGCGGCCGGCTACAACCTGTTCAACCTGCACTCAGACGACGTGCTCATCGACCTACTGACCGACTCGGGCACGGGCGCCATGTCCAGCGAGCAGTGGGCGGGCATGATGCGCGGCAACGAGAGCTACGCCGGCAGCCCGTCGTTCTACCGCTTCGAGAACACGCTGAAGGAGATAACCGGGCTGAAGCACATCTTGCCCACGCACCAGGGGCGCGCCGCCGAGCGGATCCTGGCCGGGGTGGCGCTGGCCGCTGGCAACGTGGTGCCCAGCAACACGCACTTCGACACCACCCGTGCCAACGTGGAGGCCGTGGGCGCCGTGGCCCTCGACCTGCCCACCGAGGTGGGACGCCAACCCGCCACCATTCACCCGTTCAAGGGCAACATGGACGTTCAGGCCCTGCGCAAGGTGCTCGAGGCCGAAGGCGACAACGTGCCGCTCGTGATCCTGACTGTTACGAACAACTCTGGCGGCGGTCAGCCCGTGTCAATGGCCAACATCCGCGAGGTGCACGAGGTGTGCCGCGAGTTCGGCGTGCCGCTCTTCATGGACTGCTGCCGTTACGCAGAGAACGCGTACTTCATCAAGTTGCGTGAGGAGGGTTACGCGGACAAGAGCCCGCGCGAGATCGCGCAGGAGATGTTCTCGTACGTTGACGGCGCCACCATGAGCGCCAAGAAGGACGGCATGGCCAACATCGGCGGCTTCCTGGCGCTGAACGACGACGCGCTGGCTGAGAAGGCGCGCTCCATGCTGATCCTCACAGAAGGGTTCCCCACTTACGGAGGCCTGGCTGGTTACGACCTGGAGTCGTTGGCAGTGGGCTTCGAGGAGGCGCTGGAGGAACCGTACCTGCGTTACCGGCTTCGCTCCATCGAGTACTTAGGCGAGAGGCTCGTTGCCGCCGGCATCCCCATCATCCAGCCCACCGGCGGGCACGCCGTGTACATCGACGCCGGGAAGCTCTTGCCGCACATCCCCTCTCATGAGTACCCGGCCTGGGCCTTGTCGGCTGCGCTCTACCTGGTTGGCGGGGTGCGCTCGGTGGAGATCGGTTCAGTAATGTTCGGCCGCCAGCCCGACGGCAGTGAGAAACCCGCCGCGCTGGAACTGGTGCGCCTAGCGTTCCCGCGGCGCATGTACACCCAGAGCCACGTGGATTACCTGGCCGAGGTGCTGCTGCACGTGGCTGAGGTGAAGGAGAGCATCCGCGGTGTGCGCATAGTGCAGGCGCCCGAGGTGCTGCGCCACTTCAGCGCGCGCTTCGAGCCTATCGGTGGGGCCTTGATCGTCTGAGTCTGCGTCAATCTTGCAGCGCGGCCGCGCCGTGTGGGTGCTACCAGCGACCCACCGCGCGGCCGCGCCCTATGAGCCAGAAGAACAGCGGCCCGCCCAATACCGTCATGAGCACGCCCAGTGGCAGTTCCATGGGGGCTATGAGGTTGCGGGCTGCGGCGTCGCCGAAGGTTATGAGGGCGGCGCCGCCCAGTACGGCGGCGGGCACCAGGTTCCGGTGATCGTCGCCCATGAGCAGCCGCAGCACGAACGGCACGACCAGGCCCACGAAGGCCACCGTGCCGCTGTATGCCACCACAACTCCGGTCGCCACGGCGGCGAGAACACCGACGTACATGCGCACGCCGCCCACGTTCACGCCGAGCGCCTGCGAGGTGCCCTCGTCGAGGAGCAGGATGTTGAGAACGGGCGCCAGGCGCCAAAGCAGAACGGCCACTACGAGTACTAAAGGCGCGGTCAGCGCCACGTCGCGCCAGAAGATTCCGGTGAGGCCGCCGAGCGTGAGCGCGGTGGCGTCCGGCATGCCCGGCGTTCTGAAGGCGTTGACGAGCAGGGTCACCACGCCCGCCAGGAAGAGCTGCAGCGCCACGCCCGCGAGGATGAGCGTGAAACGGTCTGACCGCCCATGCCGCCTAGAGAAGCGGATGAGCCACACCACGGCCACCACGGCGCCAGCGACGGCGAACAGCGGCAGCGCCCAGCGGCCTAACGAGACCGCCTTGGTTACGTGGGCCAGTACCACACCAATCGTGGCCGCGCCGCTGATGCCGAGGAGCGTAGGGTCGGCCAGCTGGTTGCGGAACGACACTTGTAGCCCAGCACCGGCCAGCGCCAGCGCCGCGCCCACCAGCGCGCCCATGAGCACGCGCGGCAGGCGGATGTTCCAGAGCACCACGTTCTGTTGCTGCGTGTACTCGATGCCGGAGCTAAATCCGGCCCGGTCGAGGACAATGCCAACGATCTGAGCGGGGCCGATGCTGATGGAACCCCAGCCGAGCGAGACCAGCTGGCCCGCAACTAGCAGGAGCGCCAACGCGGCGAACAGCACACGTCGGCGCACCACGGCCGAACGTTCGGCCGTGGTGCGCTGCGGAGTCTGGGGCCCGGTTGAGGGTCCCGGTTCGGTGTTGCTTAGGCCCGCCGAGGCGGACCGTGAGGAGCGTTGTGTCACTGCACGGAGTGCAGGTAATCGACCAATTCGGTGAGCGAATCGCCGGA
>JBBAFX010000020.1:0-15033 GCA_041655195.1 Trueperaceae bacterium | reverse complement strand
CCTGGTGTGGACCAGCGACCCCTACCTCATGTTCGCCTTCGAGCCAGCGGGCGCCTTAGAACCGGATATGCATGGCGCGGTAATAGCCATCCCACTTGCTGAGTTCCTCGAGGACGACGGCGAGCTCGGCGCGTACATCGTGCAGCGCTTCACGAGAGCCGAGTGGGGGATCAGAGGCGTGACCTACCTGGCGTTATCCACCGATCAGTCCCAGCTCGCGTACGTGCTGAACGGCGACATCTGGATCAAGGACCTCACCGAGGACCAAGCGCCCCTGCAGCTAACAACCGGTCCCACCTCGAACTACGGCCCAGCTTTCTCGCCGGACGGTGCATACATAGCGTTCGTCGGTCCACGCACGTACGGCCTGAACGACACGCTGGTCCTGCCGAACGACGGCACCGGCCCGTACCTCGTCGATATAGAAGACCCTGCCAACTCGCAGGCGTATCTGGTCGATAAGCGAAGCCTAGTGGACGCCATCATGACCTGGTTGCCGTAGAGCAGGAACCTTCTGCGCTAACGCTGGGTGCAGCGTCACCGTTCCGTAGGCGGCGCCCCAGATACGCGCCCTTTGGCCTAGCGGCCCTATCATCACCCCATGCGCAAGCTCCTCGCCGTGGCGGCACTGCTGGCGGTTCTACTGGGCACCCTCGTCGGCGCCCCCGGCTCCGCTCAGACGTACGTGGGCCGCGCCCCGGCGCCCGAGTTCCCACCGGGGCTCAACTGGATAAACACGGACCGGGAGCTGACGCTGGAGGAACTGCGCGGCAAGATCGTACTGCTCGACTTCTGGACTTACGGCTGCATCAACTGCATCCACGTCATCCCCGACCTGCACGCGCTGGAGACGAAGTACCAAGACGAACTCCTGGTCATAGGCGTGCACTCGGCCAAGTTCTATAACGAATCCGAGACCGCCAACATCCGCATGATCGCGCAGCGTTACGACCGCACGCACCCCATCGTCAACGACGCCGCGTTCGCCATCTGGAGCCAGTACGGCATACGGGCGTGGCCCAGCTTCATCCTCATAGACCCGGACGGCAACGTGCTCGGCCGGCACGAGGGCGAGGGCATCTACGACCTGTTCGACGAGGTCATCGCGGGCATGATCCAGGTGTTCGACGAGCGCGGCACGCTAGACCGCACGCCGCTTCAGCTCAACCGGGACGCCGTCACGCCGCCCCGCACGGCGCTGCGCTTCCCTGGCCACGTGCTGGCCGACCCACTGGGGGCGCGCTTGTTCATCGCCGACAGCGGCCATAACCGCATCGTCGTCACCGACCTGAACGGCACGGTCACAACGGTCATCGGCGACGGCCAGGCACGCTTGCAGGACGGCGCCTTCGCGGCAGCCTCCTTCCAGAGACCGCAGGGCCTGGCGCTGGCTGACCCGGACACCCTGTACGTGGCCGACACGGGCAACCACAGCATCCGGCTCGTTAACTTAGCGGCCGGCACCGTCACCACCGTGGCCGGCACGGGTTCACAGGAGTACCTGTTCGGGCGCAGCACTGCCCCGGCCGCCGGCGGGCTCAACTCGCCGTGGGACGTGCTCTGGCTGGACGGCCAGCTGTTCATCGCCATGGCCGGGCAGCACCAGGTGTGGCGCTACGACCCGGACACGGCCACCGTCATCCTCCACGCGGGCAGCGGGCGCGAGGAGCTGCGCGACGGCGTGGCGCTCATGGGCGGCCTCAACCAGCCGAGTGGCCTGGCTACCGACGGGGAGCTACTGTACGTGGCCGACAGCGAGGCCAGCGCCATCCGGCGTATCCATGTAGCGGAGGGCGGCACCATGGGCACCCTCGTAGGCACGGGCCTCTTCGACTTCGGCGACGCCGACGGTGTTGGCGACGCGGCGCTGCTACAACACCCGAAGGACGTGGCGTTCGCAGACGGGCTCCTGTACGTGGCCGACACTTACAACCACAAGGTCAAGGTGCTCGACCCAGCCACGCGCCAGAGCACCACGCTACTAGGCACCGGCGTGGAAGGCTGGCAGGACGGCGACGGCCCAGAGGCGCGCTTCTACGAGCCTGGCGGCCTGAGCGTCATGGGCCGCTCCCTGTACGTGGCCGACACGAACAACCACGCGGTGCGCGTGGCGAACCTGGATTCGCTGGTGGTGCGCACGCTCACCCTCTCCGACCCGAGCGGTCTGCTCACCCGCGAGGCGCCCAGAGCGGTGCGCTACGACGAAATCGTGGCGGTGCCGGCCGTGACCGCCGTTGCGGGCGAGGGCACCCTGGCCCTCACCCTCACGCTGCCCGAGGGGTACAAGGCCAACCACCTGGCGCCCCTGCAGGTGAACCTGAGCGTGGAAGGCGCGGCCGTGCAGGCCGCTGGCGCTCTCACCACCACGGTCGCTGAGCCCGAGTACCCGCTCGACCTCGAGTTCCCTGTGCTGCTCAGTGAGGGCCAGGGGCACGTGAGCGCCGACGTGCTCGTGTACTACTGCCGCGAGGTGGCAGCCGAACTCTGCCTCATACGGCATGCCCTGCTCGAGGTGCCGGTGTCGGTGACAACCGCTTCGACTACCGAGGGAGCGGCCGACACGGCGCCCGCAGCGAGCGCCCTTCCCGCCGTAGCGCTCGAGTGGCAACCGCCGGCACTGCCGCCCGGATACTGACCCACGGACGCGGCAGTACGACGAAGGCACTGCCCGCGGGGCACACCAGCAGGCCACAAGGCTACGCCGCGCCAAGCGGCCCTCTCCCCTTCCGCGCTCGTTACGTTTTCAGAACCTTACGTTTTCAGAACCTTGCGCACCTGACGCTGTTAAGCCTATGGTAATCCAAACCCACACCAAGGCCGGGCGCCGTTATGTGGTGCTTCGTCATAGCCCGACCGGGTAGTCCCAACTCCGTTTTGGGGCCGCCCAGCAGCCCTCCCTTTCCGAGCAGCGTTCCGTGCGTAACGCAGAGGAGGTCGACGAAGCCAATCCGTAACCCTGCCGCCACCCGTGCGGTTCCGGTGCCTCCGGCTCTACTCTTCCTACGTCACGCTTTAGCCACCCAGCCCCGATCCGTTCTCGTGCGCGGCCACGCCCCTAGTGGGCCCGCAAGCGGACCCGACGACTGGTTGGTGGTAGTTGAGATGAACGACAGGCACCCTAAGCTCACGTTCCTAGATAGGCCTATCTCGCGCCGCACATTCATGAAGCTGGTTGGCGTATCTGCCGTGGCGGCAGCCGCCGGGCCCACGCTCCTGCGGGCGCAGGGGCAGGGCGGCACGCTGCGCATACTGCAGTGGAGCCACTTCGTTCCCAGCTACGACACCTGGTTCGACCGCTACGCGCAACAGTGGGGCGCCGCCAACGGCGTGAACGTGGTGGTAGATCACGTCAACCTCGCCGACCTGCCGGCCACCGTGGCCGCGCAGCTGTCCGCCGGTAGCGGGCACGACCTCATAGAGATCGTCGGCGCCGAAGCGGGCGCGTTCGAGCCCAGCCTGCTCGACCTCGCGGACGTGAACCAGGAAGCCGCCAACCGTTTCGGACCTCAGCTCGACATGTCGCGCCGCTACTCGTACAACCCGGTCACCGACAAGTACTACGGCTTCTGCGTGGGCTGGACCATAGACCCGGCCAACTACCGCCGCAGCCTGTGGGAAGAGGCGGGCATGGGGGACGGCCCCAGCACCTGGCAGGACCTGATAGATATCGGCGGGCGTATCCGCGACGAGCAAGGCGTGCAGCTCGGCATCGGCCTGGCGCAGGAGCTCGACTCCAACATGGCGCACCGCGCCATCCTCTACTCGTTCGACAGCGCGTTGCAGGACGCCGACGGCAACATCGTCATCGACCAAGGCGAGTACTTCGAGCGCGCCATCGAAGCCGTCAACTTCATGAAGCAGCTCTTCGACGCGGCCATGACGCCCGAGGTGTTCGCGTGGAACGCCGCGTCCAACAACCAGGCCCTGCTGGCGGGCCGCGCCTCCTACATCCTCAATTCCATCTCGGCCTACCGCTCCGCGCAGGAGGACGTGCCCGACATCGCCAAGGACGTCTACTTCGGCCCCGCGCTGAAGGGTCCGCGCGGCACGTCGTACAGTAACGCGCACGTGATCTACAACTACATCGTGCCGCAGCACAGCCAGAACGTGGACGCCGCCAAGAAGTTCATGCTCGACCTGGCCGAGAACTACGACCAGGCCATGTACGCCAGCAAGCTCTACAACTCGCCCAGCTTCTTCACCTCACCCGTCTCCGGCAACAGCGAGTTCCCCTCCGTGCCGGGCGCCAGCACCTTCGCTGACCTGCACCAGGCGTGGTTCAACGACGACCCGTTCCGCTTAGAGGGCGAGCCCGAAGGCAAACTGCGGCCCCTCATGAACGCCGAACAGTGGACCACCAACGTCGGGCACCCTGGCGTCACCAGCCCCGCGGTTGCAGAAGTGTTCAACACGTTCGTCATTCCGAACATGTTCGCCCGCGCGGTGCGCGGCGACCAGACGGTGGAAGAGGCCATCCGCACAGCCGCGGCAGAATCGCGCGCGGTGTTCGACGCGTGGCGCACGCGGGGGCTGGTCTGACCTTGAACGACCCGTTGAACCCCCCGTTAACGGAAGGCTGACGTGGCCACGCTCAAGGTCGAGAACGTGCACACCCACTTCGGCGGTGTGCACGCCGTGGACGGTGTAGACCTGGACGTGAGAGACGGCGAGTTCCTGGTGCTGCTCGGCGCCTCCGGCTCCGGCAAGACCACCCTCATGCGCACCATCGCCGGGCTCGAGAAGCTCACCTCAGGCAACGTACTCATAGGCGGCGAGGTGGTCAACCACCTCCCGCCCAACTCGCGCAACATTGCCATGGTGTTCCAGAGCTACGCTCTGTACCCGCACAAGAGCGTGTTCCGGAACATCTCGTTCCCGCTGGAGGCGGTGCGCACCGAGCGCGCCGTCATGAAGGAGAAGGTGGAGTGGGCCGCGGGGCTCTTCGGCATCGGCCACCTGCTGGCCCGCAAGCCGCGGGCTCTGTCCGGGGGCGAGCGTCAGCGGGTGGCGCTCGCCCGCGCTCTCGTGCGCGAACCCAACCTCTTCCTCCTCGACGAGCCGCTCTCCAACCTCGACGCCAAGCTGCGCCACTCCGCCCGGCACGAGCTCAAGAAGCTCCACCAACGCATCGGCATCACCACCATCTACGTCACTCACGACCAGGTGGAAGCCATGGGCTTAGGCGAACGCGTGGCGGTCATGAACCACGGCAAGATCGAGCAGATCGGTGCCCCCAGCGACATCTACCGCTCGCCGGCTAACACCTTCGTCGCGCGCTTCATGGGCTCGCCCGCCATGAACCTGCTCGAGACCGGCGACCAGACCATCGGCTTCCACCCCGAGAACTTCCTGCCCGCCAGCCACTTCGAGGCCAGCACCGGCGCGCAGCACTTCGAGTTCCACATCTCCGGCCTAGAGGACCTGGGCTCCGACCTACTCCTGTACGGCTCCGTGCCGAGCGCGCGATCGGTCACCGAGGAGGGCGTCAGCGAAAGCGGCGCGGTCATAGCCAAGATCCCCGCCCGCCTGGCCGGGTCCATAGAGCCCGGCAAGCCGCACGACTTCTTCATCCAACCAGCGTTCATCAACCGCTTCGACCGGGCCACCGGCAAGCGGCTGACCACTAACAGCGCATGAGCGCCCGGTCCATAGAGCGGGGCTCCAGAACGGGGCCGAACCAGACCCTACTGGCAGTACTCATGCTGGCGCCGGCCGTGCTGTTCATCGTGGCGCTCGTAGGCGTACCGTTCGGGTTGGCGGTCTATTACAGCCTGCACGACGTCACCACCGGCGGCACCACGCCGCGCTTCGTTGGGCTCGGCAACTTCGCTGACCTGCTGTCAGACCGCACCTTCCTCACGGCGCTCCGCAACACGGTGCTCTTCACCTTCAGCACGCTCGTTGTGGTGCTCGTCCTCTCCACCATCCAGGCGGAGCTACTCATGCGCAACTTCCGCGGCAAGTGGGTGGTGAGGTTCCTGCTGCTCCTGCCCTGGACGGCCCCAGCGGCCCTCGGCCTCATCGGCTGGCTGTGGATGCTCGACTCCGTGTTCAGCCCCATCGACTGGGTGCTCCGCGAGGTCGGGCTGCTCGGTCAACGCGGCGCCGCGCTGGGCGCGCTGCCGAACCTCTACTGGCTCGGCGACCGCACCCTGGCCATAGTGTCGGTCATCCTCGTGAACGTGTGGCGGCTCCTGCCGCTAGCCACCGTCATCGTGCTCGCCGGCCTCAACTCCATCCCACGCGACGTGGTAGAGCAATCACGCATCGACCGCGCCGGCTACATGCGCCGGCTCTTCGACATAACGCTGCCCATGCTCTCCCCCATCCTGCTGGTGGCCATCCTCTTCACCTTCGTCTTCACGTTCGGCGACATGATCAACATCTTCATCCTCACCCGCGGCGGCCCCGCCAACAGCACCCAGGTGCTGCCGAGCTTGGCGTTCTTCACCGGCATCCTGGGCGGCAACCTCGGCAAGGGCGCCGCCATAGCCATGTTCCTCTTCCCCGTCCTGGCAGGCATCAGCGCCCTGCTCCTGCGGCTCATACGCCGCAGCGAGGTGACCTGATGACGGGTCACGCAAGGCTCGAGGTGCTGCCATGAGCGCCGTAACGCCAGCCAAGGTCGCGGGCCGCGGCGGCTTCTACCTGGTCATCGCCATCTTCACGCTGTTCGCGGCCTTGCCGTTCTACGTCATGCTCATCACGGCGTTCAAGCGCAACAGTGACCTCTTCGACCCGAACAACAACCCGTTCTGGTTCACCGAAGCACCCACCTTCGCGCACATCCAATTGCTGTTCGCCGACACCCTCTTCGTGCGCTGGCTCGTCAACTCGTTCGTAGTGGGCGGCTTGGTAGTGCTCATCACGCTGCTGCTGGCGGTGCCCGCCGCCTACAGCCTGGCGCGGCTGGCGGGCGGCTGGGGCGAGGCGCTGGCCATCGGCATCTTCCTCACTTACCTCATACCGCCCACACTGCTGTTCCTACCGTTCGCCAAGGTCATCGCGGCGCTCGGCCTACAGAACACGCTGTGGGCGCTGGTGGTGGCGTACCCCACCTTCACCGTGCCGTTCTGTACCTGGCTCCTCATGGGGTTCTTCAAGGGCATACCCCGCGACATCGAGGAGCAGGCCATGATTGACGGCTACAGCCGCTTCGGCGCCTTCGTGCGCGCCGTGCTGCCCCTAGCCGTGCCCGGCATACTCACCGTGGTCGTCTTCGCGTTCACGCTCAGCACCAGCGAGTTCGTGTACGCGCTGACCTTCGTGCAGGAGTCCGCCCAGAAAACCGTCTCCATCGGCATCCCCACCGAGCTGGTGCGCGGCGACGTCTTCCGCTGGGGTCCCCTCCTGGCGGGCGCGCTCATAGCCAGCATCCCCGTGGCGGTGCTGTACACGTTCTTCATCGACCAGTTCGTGGCGGGCCTCACCGCCGTAGCGGGGGAGTGAACCAGCGAGCGAACGGGCACGCGCATAAGCGCTAACTCAGCCGAGCGGGCCGAACGAACCTGTGAAGGGTAAGTTCGGCCCGCCCTGTTCGGCCCTACTCCGCTGTGGCGGTTAGGGCGCGGAGCTCGCGCGTGAGGGCAGGGCCAGAGATCTCGCCCACGTGCGTCTTCACGTGGTTCCCGGCCGCGTCGAAGAAGTACGTGCTGGGCAACCCCACGCTGCGCAGTGCGGTGCCAACCCGTTGCCCGCGGTCCAGCAGCACGCTGCCGCGGTCCACGCTCGGGTGATCCGCCAGGAACGCACCGATCTTGTCAACGCTTTCGCCCTGGTTCACGTACAGGACCCGCACGGCCGGGTTCTCGGCCGCAACGCGCGCCAGTTGCGGCATCTCCCGCCGGCACGGGATGCACCAGGAGGCCCACACGTTCACCACCGTGGCCTGGCCGGCAGCGCTAGCGAAATCGAAAGGTTCGCCCTCCAGCCTCTCAAGGACGCCGCTCGGGAACGCCACCGGCGGACCACCGGCGGGGCTGAGGAGCGGCGGCACCACCAGCCAGGCGCCCAAGGCCACCACGGCGGGGAGCACCAAAGTGCCGAGCGCCGCCCGGCTGCGCCGCAGCGTAAACACGGCCGCCAGCGCGCCCGCCGCCACGCCCCACCAAGGTGAGAAGCCGCCTTGCCAGAACGCCAGCGCCTGCAGCGGCGCGCCGCGGTAGTACTCGAAGTTCTCCAGCACGAAGCCCAAGCGGGCGCCCACAACGACCGCGAAGAGAGCGTTCCAAGCCCAGCCAGCGTCAGCTGACTGACCGCGCCGCCGCGCCGACCACGCGCCCACTTCTGCCACCACCACCAGTAGCGCCAACGCCACCGCGGCGTAGAAGCGCGGCGCGGAGATGACCACGAACCCTACGCGCAGCGCGTCCACCGGCTCACCCCTCGCCCGCGCTGCCGCCCGCTCGCGGTTCCAGACCGGCCGTGCCCCCTCACCGCAACCGGATGACCTCTCTGCGGCTGTGATCGTCAATGTAAGTGAACCACTCGACCACCGTGAGGGGCCCGAGGTCCTTGTGCGGCACCGTTAGGTCGGGGTCGAACCCTGCCCGCTCCAGTTCCGCGGCCAGGTCCAGCGTCTCGGCGCGCGCCTTGCTCATCTCAGCCTTCAGTTCGGCCCAACCCGTACCGTCCGGCATGCGGTACGGGTGGTAACTGCCGTCCACGAACGGCTCGCCCAACGCTACGCGCACGCGCGCGAGGCTCCAACGCTCGATACCGATCCAGTGATTAACGGCCTCGCGGTTGGCGGCGGAGTCCTGCACCTTATCCATGCGCGGCCGCACCACCTCGTCTAGCGAGGAGCGCAGGCCGTCCATCACGTCACTCAGGCTCTTACCGCGCGCCTTCCGGCGCACGTGCGGGCGCAGTCCGGCACCGATCAGTTTCTGCACTAGGCTCAACGGGAACGCCTCCTACCCCATGCTACGAGCCGCCGGCTGGGCGCTTGTATCCGGCGCTGCCCGGGCGCGCTCCCGCACGCTCGTTCGCTTCTGCCAGGACCGGCGGCGCCGCTAGTTCCGCGCCCCCCGCACGCGCTCCTCGTTCCGCCCTGAGCGCATCAGCGCCATGAACTCCTCCACCACCTCGGGGTCGAAGTGACTGCCGGCCTGCTCACGGATGTGCGCCAGCGCCTGCGCCTCGCTCCACGCCTTGCGGTACGGGCGGTCCGAGGTCAGAGCGTCGTACACGTCCACCACTGCGAAGAGGCGCGCCTCCAGCGGTATAGCCTCCCCCGCCAGCCCCTCCGGGTAGCCCGAGCCGTCGTACTTCTCGTGATGACTGTACGGAATGGGCAGCGCCGGTTCCAGGAACGGTATGCCCGCCAGGAAATCGCGGGCGAACTCGGTGTGCTTCTTCATCAGCTCCCACTCCTCGCCGTTTAGAGCGCCCGGCTTGCGGAGCACGTCGTCGGGAATGCCCATCTTGCCGATGTCGTGCAGCAGCGCGCCGCGCCGCACATGCGCGATCTTCTCCTCCGTCATGCCCATGCGCCTCGCCAGGCGGGTGGTCAGCTCCGTCACGCGGCGGCTGTGCCCCTCGGTGTCCTCGTCCTTCAGGTCCAGGGCCCGCGCCCAACCCTCGATGGTGGTCTCGTAAGCCAGCATGAGTTCCTGGTTGGTGTGCTCCAGGTCGTCGAGCACGCGCGCGGCGTTTATGGCCAGGGCCGCCTGGGTGGCCAGCGCGGTCAGGAAGTCGGACCAGTCCTCCGTGGGCTGCCGTTCCGTGCGGTTGAAGAGCTCGAGCACCCCCTGCAGGTAGCCGTGACTCACGAGCGGCACGGCCATGTAATGCACGAAGCTCTCGCCCGCCACGGAGGAGGCGCCCGCGAACGCAGCGGCGAACTCGCGCTCGCCCGCCAGCGTGAACGTCTGGCGCGTGAGCGCCGCCTGACCCGCCAGCCCCTGGCCCATGCGCAGGTCGGTACGCGTGAGAGCGGGTCGTTTGAAGCCGCGACTGGCCCCGAAGCGCAAGGTCTCGGACCCGCTCCTGTAGAGCAGGATCGCCGCGGCGTCCACCTGCAGCCTCTCCATCACCTGCTGCAGCACCACCTCGAGCGTCTCGGCCAGATCCAGGCTATCGGCCATAGAGCGGTCGATCTCCCGCAGCGCGGTCATGCGCCCTAACCGCTCCTCGAGTTCCAGGTTGAGGAGCTGCACCCGCGCCTGCGCTTCGTCCAGCTCGCTGCGGTCGATACCGATGCCGACCATGTACTCCTGACCCTTAAGGCTCACCCGCGTGCCCCGCACGTAGAAGGGAATGCGGCGGCCGTCCTCGGCAATGAGGGTCACCAGGTCGGCGGCGTAACCGTGCTCGAACACCTCGCGAATGCGCTCCCTGACGCTCTGCTGCTCCTCGGCGGGAAGCAAGGCAGCGAAACCGCGACCCTGTAATTCCTCGAAGCTGTAACCCAGGTCGTTAGCCACGTGCCGGTTAAGCCGGTAGAACGAGCCCTGCTTGTCCATCATGAAGAACACCCCGGGCAGGTTCGCCACTATGGCGTCGTTCAGGCGGTGCCCCTCGTCGAGCGCCTCGTGGTCGCGCTCGCGCTGGCGGGCGTGGTCGTACAGGAGAGCCTCCTGCGCCGAGGCGGTGTGCATAGCGCTGTAGAACACCAACCCGAAGCGGTCGAGCAGGAACGCCACCGCGCCGTACACGATCACGAACTGAAGCGCCAGCGGCCAGTCCGAACCCAGAGGTTCGTCGGCCGCTAGGAGCGGCGCGGAGCCGTGCAGCAAGGGCGCCAGGCCCACAGCGGCGAACGTAAGGAGCGCACAAACCACCAGCGCAGCGCGGCCCAGCAGCAGACCCGCCAACATCAGCGGCAGGAAGAGCACTAGGAGCGAGAGCACGCCCCCGGTGAGGCCGTTCAGCAGAATGCCCCACACGCCGGACACCAGCGTCACCACCACGATCATGCCGACAGCTAAACGGAAGCGCCCTCTGGCGTTAAGCCACAAGCCAACACCAAGCAACAGGGCGAAAACCAAGTTCGGCACCAGGGCGGAAGCGGTCAGCACCTCGCGCCCCAGCACGGCCACGTTGATGGCGAAAGCGCCCACTACCACCGCCAGCAGCAGCCACAGCAGCACCTGGATCATGCGGCCGCGCTGGCGCCGCAGCTGTTCGAAGGGTTCCGGGCCCAGGGGCCGACTCACGGCACCCTCCCCCACACGAACGGCCGGTTCACGGAGCTCTCCTCCGCACGAACGGCCGGCAGGGGCTACTCAGCAGCGGCTCGAGACGAAGCACGTTCCTCTAAGGGTGCCGCACCGCGCCTACGGACCTGGTGGGATTCGGCACTTCTGAGCGTGAGAGGCGCATGATAGGCGTCCACAGGCTTCTCAGCCGCAGGCAACCTTTCCCATAGAGCGGGGTCATACCCTCACGCCGTAACAGGCGAACAGCCTTTGAAGGGAGATCAACATGGCCAGCTTCGAGAAATCTATCGATGTTGACGTACCCGTGGCGGAAGCCTACATGATGTTCAGCGATTTCGAGAGCTTCCCATCGTTCATGGAGGGTGTGGAGAACGTGGAGCGCCTCTCAGGCGACCGACTCCGCTGGCACGCCACCATCGGCGGCCGGCAGGAGCAGTGGACCGCCCAGATCACCGAGCAGGCGCCCAGCAGCGCCATCAGTTGGGCCAGCATCTCGGGCGCCCGCAACGAGGGGCGCGTGACGTTCGAGAAACTGAACGCCGGCAAGACCCGCGTGCACATGCACGTTGAGTACGAGCCCGAAGGCGTGGTCGAGAACGTAGGCAGCCTGCTGGGCGTGGTGAACGGCCGCATGGCCAGCGACCTCAAACGCTTCAAGGCGTTGGTGGAGGAAGGCCCCCGGCGCAGCGGCTGGCACGCGCACGACGGCTCGGTGGACGAGGTCACGGCTTCAGACATGATGGACGGCGGCCAGCGCCGCCGGGCCAAGATTCAGCGCGACGCGGACATGCGGCGCGGCTGAGCGCCGCGGCCCAAGCCGGGGCTCGCGCTGGCGGACTCGTCGGCGCCCAGCATGCACACGAACTCCGCCACCACGCGCGGGTCGAAGAGCACCCCAGCGTTCTCGCGCAAGTAGTCGAGCGCCCGCGACCGCTCCCAGGCGGGGCGGTACGGCCGGTCGGACGTGAGCGCGTCGTACACGTCCACCACGGCGAAGATGCGGGCGCTCAGCGGAATCTCCTCGCCCTTCAGGCCACGGGGGTAACCGGAACCGTCCCAGCGCTCGTGGTGGCTGTAAGGGATGTCGAGCGCCGAGCGCAGGAACTCGATCGGTAACAGCAGTTCGTAAGCGAAGTCCGGGTGCTGCTTCATGAGCACCCACTCCTCATCCGTGAGCGGGCCGGGCTTCAGCAGCACGTGGTCAGGCACGCCCATCTTGCCGATGTCGTGCAGCAGAGCGCCGCGCCTGATGTGCACGATCTGCTCTTCCGGTATGCCGAAGTGCTCGGCCAACCGCACGGTCTGTTCGGTCACGCGGCGGCTATGCCCTTCGGTCTCCTCGTCACGCAGGTCCAGCGCACGCGACCAACCCTCGATAGTGCGCTCGTACGCGGCTAGCATCTCCGTGTTGGTGCGCTGCAGCGACTCGACCAGGTTGGCGTTCTCCAGGGCCAGCGCGGACTGGGCGGCAAGGGCCGAGAGCACGTCGTGCCAGTCGGCGCCGCGCGCCATATGCTCGCGGTGGAAGACCTCGAGAACGCCGAGTAGTTGCCCCTTGGCCACCAGCGGGTGAGCGATGTAGCACTCAAAGCCCTCCTCGGTCAGGCCGCGGGCGGGCACCAGGCCACCAGCCACGGCGTCGCGGCCGGTTACGGTCACCGTCCGCCGCTCCAGGCCCGCCGTACCGGCGAGGCCCTCACCCAGGCGCAGGTCCGTGTGGCGCCGCGTGCTGGGCTTAAGCCCCAACGAGGCGGCCATGCGCAGCCGCCCCAGCCCAGGACTGAAGAGCAGCACGCTGGCGGCGTCGACCTCCAGGCGCTCGCCGATCTGACGCAGCACGGTGTCGAGCAGCGCGGCGCGGTCCAGGCTGCCGACTATGGCGTTATCGATCTCGCGCAGGGCGGTTATGTGGCCCAGGCGGTGGTTGAGTTCGCGGTTCAGTTCCTCTATGCGCTTCTGCGCCTCGAGTTGCTTAGAGATGTCGAGCCCCGTGCCCACCATGAGGGTCCCGGAAGGCGTCTCGACGCGGGTACCCGTTAGCGAGTATGGCACCTCCACACCGTCCGCCCGGCGGAACGCCGCCTCCAGCCGCGCGGAGCCGGCACTGAACACCTTGGCCACGGCGGCGCCCACGCGCTCGCGGTCCTCCTCCACGAACAGCTCGAACGGGTGCAGGTCCTTCAGCGCCTCGGGCGTGTAACCGAGGGTGGTGAGGAACGCTCGGTTGGCCCGCACTATGTTGCCCTGCTTGTCCACGGCGTAGAAGAGGCCCGGCACGCTATCGATGATGTGGTTAGTGAAGTCGGTTTCGACGCGCAGGCGTTCTTCTGCCAGGCGGCTGGCTGTCACGTCGCGCGTGTGCACAACCAAGCCGCCGATGGCCGGGTCGTCCACGCGGTTCACGGCGGTCGACTCGAGCCACCGCCAGCTGCCGTCGGCGTGCAGGCAGCGGTACACGAAGGCTGCATGCTCCCCGGGCGCCACCCACGCTTGGCGCAGGGCGCTCCTCAAGGTCTGGATGTCGTCCTCATGCACGCGGTCCCAGGCAGCGTTGTCATCGGCGCTGGTCCAGCCCAGCATGCGGCAGATGGAGTCCGCCTGGAACGATACCTTCCCTTCGGGATTTACCACGCTGATGATGTCGCTGCTGTTCTGAACAAGGGCGCGGAAGCGCGCCTCGGAGGCCTTGAGTTGCGCCTGCACCGCCTGTTCCGCTTTGCGGTCGAGCACCAGGCGCCGCCAGGCTATGGCCCCGAAGACGCCGGCGGATACGAGCACGAAGACGGACTCCTGCACGAGGCGCAGCAGGGAACGCGCGCTGGCGCCGTCGGCGGTGCGCACGATGAGCCCGTCGCTGAGCACGAACCACAGGAGCGACAGCACCAGGTATGCGGCGACGAACATGAACAGTTGTGTGGCCCTACTGAGCATGGGTTTCCGTCACTCCCTACGGAACGTTCCGGTCGCGCGCCCGCTACGCACACATGGCACCTCATTGGCGGCGACCGGCGCTCAGTATGGATTATTGGCTCTTACCGATGTATTACAAAGCGTCCACCGTTCGCTAACCGAGAAGCTCGCCTCACACGAGGTGGCGTAACATGCCTGCCATGAAACAGCGCACGAAGTGGTTGACCAAGGCTCTACTCGTAACGCTGCTAGCCCTCACCCCCTGGCTGGCGGCCGCCCAAACCAGCACCACCCAGGCGGCGACCACTGCCACCGCCAGCGCCGACCTGCCGGTCACGCGCTTGGCGCTCTTCACGAGCGGCGTGGGTTACTTCGAGCACGCCGGTGTGGTCACCGGCGACCAGGAGCTCGTCCTCACCGTCCCCAAGGACGAGATGGACGACCTGCTGCAGAGCCTGGTCCTCCAGGACTTCGGCGGCGGCAGCATCGAACCCGTCAGGTACACCTCGCAGGCGCCGCTCAACAGCCTGCTGGACGGCTACTCCATCGACGTCTCTGGCAACGTCTCGCTGGTGAACCTGCTCACGCAGGCGCGTGGCGAGCAGGTCCGCCTGGACGGCCCCACCGTCATAGAGGGCGCGCTGCTGGGCGTGGAGGAACAACGCGACGCTGAAGGCCGCGTGCGCGCCTTCGTGACCGTGGCGACCACCAGCGGCATCCGGCGCGTAGCGCTGGACGACGTGGGCGCCGTGCAGTTCCTCGACCCCGCCGTAGCGGCCGAGATCGACGCGGCGCTGGCCACGGTGGCCGCCAACCGCAACGACGACAGCGCCACCGTGCGCCTGCGCTTCACTGGTGAGGGCGAACGCCAGGTGCGGGTGAGCTACGTGCGCGAGATGCCCGTGTGGAAGAGCACCTACCGGCTGGTGGTAGGCGACGACGGCCGCGCCACCCTGCAGGG
>JBBAFX010000019.1:0-16198 GCA_041655195.1 Trueperaceae bacterium | reverse complement strand
TTCCCCGGCATCCTGCTCGCTATCTCCATCGTGGCGGTGCTCGGGCCCAGCCTCACGAACGCGCTCATAGCCATCAGTATCACGCAGGTACCTATCTACACGCGCATCGTGCGCTCGGCCACGCTGGCGCTCAGGCAGAGCGAGTACGTGCAGGCCGCCCGGGCGCTCGGTTCTGGCGCGCCGCGGATAATCTTCGGGCACATCCTCCCGAACAGCCTCTCGCCACTACTGGTGCAGTTCACCATGTCGACCGGCACGGCCATCCTGGACGTGGCGGCGCTCGGCTTCCTGGGCTTAGGTGCGCAGCCGCCCGCGGCCGAGTGGGGCGTCATGATCGCCGACGGTTACAACCGTTTCCGCGAGGCACCGTGGCTCTCCATTGCCCCGGGCCTGGCCATCTTCCTGTCGGTGATCGGCTTCAACCTGCTGGGCGACGCCGCCCGCGACGCGCTGGACCCCCGCCTGAACTAAGCGCGGCGCACAGCTACAGGCGCTTACGTACCCAGGTCGCGGCGCGCCAGCGCCCAGCCGCTGGCCAGCACCAGCAGCGTGAACGCCGCCAGCAGGGTAAGCAGCCCGCCGGCATGCCAGCCGCTGCTCAGCGGGTCCTGACCGAACGCCCAGTAGAAGGGGGAGAGGCGCGCCAGCCACGGCACTCCGGCCAGCCCCGCCAACCCGTTCGCCGCGTAGGCGGCCACGGCTACAAACGCGCCCGTGGCAGTGCTGACCCCAGGCCGGCCGCTGACCGCGCCGCCAAGTAACGCCGCGGCCCCGACCACGCTGGCTAGCAGGAAGAGCGCGGTGGTGACCGCCGCTAAGTTGCCAATCCTCAAGTTCAGTTGCGCGGGCCCATTCAGCGCCCAGATGGTGACCGAGCCCGCGAGGCTCAACACGCCCACCCGCACCAACAGGGCGAGCACGGCTTCTAGGACGACCTGCCAGCGCGTGACCGCGTGCGCCACGGTTAGCTCGAGCGCACCGCTGGCCTCGGCGCCGGCGACGCTGCGGCTGCCCCAGCCGGTGGCAGCGATGGCCAGCAGCACGAAGCCCATCAGCCCGAAGTAGGTGGCCTGCGCGTAACCCGCGCCCGACCCCATCATGTCGAGCCCGAAGAGCCGCGCCACCTCGGGCGAGAACATGCGCAAGTACGTCTCCATCATCTCGGAGCCGCCCACGCTGGGGTAGAACGGCAGGTACAGCAGGACGGCCGCTACGAGGCCGAGCGCCCAGGCCCACTTGGCGCGCCGGCTTTCGCTGAGTTCGCGCATTAGCAGGTTCATGAGGACTCCCCGCGGTAGAAGCCGATGACCGTGTCCTCCAGCTCGGGCTCTTCTATGAGCAGGTCGCGCACCTCGAAGCGGGCGAGGGTCTTCACCAGCGCGTCCACGTCGCCTTCCACCAACAGGCTCAGCTGCGCTTCGGCGCCCCGCTCGACGACGCTCACGGCGCTCACGCGCTCTAGCTTGTTCAAGGCGCCTTCGAGCATCGTTGACGCCGCCACGGTGGCGCGCAGGCGCCTACGCTGGCTGGCGCGCAGCTCGCTCAGGGTGCCCACGCGCACGAGCTCACCATTGTGCAGCACGGCCACGCGGTCAGCGGCCGCCTCGATCTCGCTCAGCACGTGAGAGCTAAGGATCACGGTCTGACCCGCCGCCTTCGCCTCGCGCACGAGGGCGAGGAACTCCTTCTGCACGAGCGGGTCGAGGCCGCTGGTGGGTTCGTCTAGCACGAGCAGCTCGGGTTGGTGCATGAACGCCTGAACCAAGCCGACTTTCTGCTTGTTGCCCTTCGAGAGCTTGCCTACTTGTTGACCCAAGTCCAGCTGTAGCCGCTCGGCTAGGCGTTCGGTGGCGCCTGGGCGAACCGGGCCGCTGATGCGGGCGTAGTGCTCGAGCAGTTCACCGGCTCGCGCCCGGCTTTCTAACCTCAGCTCGCCGGGCAAGTAGCCCACCCGGCGCCTAAGCGGCGCGCCGCCCCGGCGCGGGTCCTCACCCAGCACGCGGGCCGAGCCGCCAGTGGGCCGGATGATGTCTAGCAGCAAACGCATGAAGGTGGTCTTGCCGGCGCCGTTGGGGCCTATTAGGCCGAACACCTCGCCGGCGCCAACGCTGAGCGTTAGCGGTGCCAGGGCGGTGTTGGCGCCGTAGCGCTTGGAGAGCGCGTTGGTTACGACGGCGCCGGTCACGGTTCCACGCTCTTCATGGCGGCCCTGGTGGCTTCAAGCGCTTCTGAACCCGTGTAGAGGCCGTAGGTGAGGAGCTCCAGTGTCGGCAGTGCCAGCTTCTGCAGGGCGGCGGCGCTAAGGCCGCTTTCGCCCAGCACGCGGCCCACCTGGCGACTCATCAGCAGCGGCACCAGGCCCATAAGCGCCACCAGCAGGCCGGTGGTGCGCACGTCGCTGAAGCGCGACATCTGCCCGGCCTGCGCGCCGTGCTCGAGTAACGCCTCGGTCCTATCGACGAGTCGCTCGAACAGCACGTCGCCCGTCTCGGAGCCTTCTAGGATCATGCGGCTCAGGTAGTCGAACTCGGCCGCGAACGCAGCGGGTTCGGCCAGCCAGCGCTGCATGGTGCCGAGGAGGTCCTGGTCGTAGGCCGCCGCCTCGGTGTCTAGGAGTTCCCCGGCCACGTACTGGTCGCAGGCCTGTTTGAGGCCCTCCTTGCTGCCGAAGTGGTGCACCACGAGGGCCGGGCTGACCCCCGCTTGGGCGGCAATGGCCCGCACGCTGGTGCGCGCGAAGCCCGCCTGGCCGAAGAGGTTGATGGCGGCGCTGCGGATGCGGGCTTTGGCCGTGAGGTCGGCGTTCCCGCCTAACGGAGCTGAACACATGTTCAACAGTCTAAACGCTTGTTCAGTCTCATGTCACCGGCTAGGCTTCCAGCGCCCACAGACACGTGAGCGGTAAGCTGCCACACGAGGTAACCGCATGACCCTGGTTTCAGATCTGCAGCAGTTGCTCGGCGCCGACACGGTAGACACCAGCGAGGCCGTAAGGGCGCAGCACTCTCACGGCGAGTCGTACGCGGCGGCCGTGATGCCCGACGTGGTCGTCACGCCGCGCACCACGCAGCAGGTGGCTCAGCTGCTGGCTTACGCCACGGCCAACGGTGTGCCGGTCACGCCGGTCGCCGCTAACTCCAGCCTGGAGGGGCAGACGGTGCCCGTGCGCGGCGGCGTCTCGCTAGACATGAACAAATTCGATCAGGTGCTGGAGGCACGGCCGGAGGACCTGCTCGCCGTGGTGCAGCCGGGCGTGACCTATCCCAAGCTCAACGAGCGTTTACGCCGCAGCGGCCTCTTCTTCCCGATCGACCCCGGCGCGCACGCCTCGATAGGCGGCATGGTCAGCACCAACGCCTCCGGCACCGCCGCGGTGCGGTACGGCACCACCGGCGATTACGTGCTGGGCCTCGAGGTGGTCACGCCCACGGGCCAGGTGCTGCGGGTGGGCAACCGGGCCCGCAAGTCGGCCAGCGGGTACGACCTGTGCGCCCTCTTCACGGGCGCGGAGGGCACGCTTGGGGTGATAACCGAGGTGACCCTCAAGCTCGTCGGGCTGCCGGAGGCCGCCGCCGCAGCGCGCGTGCCGTTCGCCGACGCGTTCGCGGCTACCACTTACGTCACCCGCCTCATTCAGGCGGGCGTGCCGGTGGCGCGCTGTGAACTGGTGGACGAGCACAGCATCCGCGCCTCCAACGCTTACTCGGGCACCACCTTCCCGGAGCAGATGACCATCTTCCTGGAGTTCCACGGTAACGAAGCGGGCGTGGCCGCCGAAGCCGCCCTGGCGCAGGAACTAGCCGCCGCTTCGGGCGCCCTGGCCTTCGAGGCCGCCACCGACGCCGCCGAGCGTGAGCGACTCTGGGAGGCGCGCCACACCATGTTCTTCGCATCCAACGCCATGCATCCCGGTATGGAGAGCCTGGTGACGGACGTGGCCGTGCCCATCTCCCAACTGCCCACCGCCCTGACCACCGCCCTGAGCGAGTGTGCGGCGGCGGGCTTCGCCGCCAACCTGGTGGGTCACGTGGGCGACGGCAACTTCCACCTGACGCTGTACCTCCCTAACGACCCGGCCGCGCGCGAGGCGGCGCAGGGCATAGTGGACCGCATGACCAGGCGCGCCCTGGCAGTGGGCGGTACCGCCACCGGCGAGCACGGCGTGGGCCTGCGCAAGCTCAAGTACATGGAGGAGGAGCACGGCGAGGCGCTGGAGCTCATGCGCTCCATCAAACAGCTGCTGGACCCAGCCGGCATCATGAACCCGGGCAAGAAGCTACCCGAGCGGCGTGCGTGAGGCGCCGCAGGCGGTGAGCACGGACGGGACAACAGCACCGGCGCTGTACCCACTACTCCTGCGCCCCGAGCTGCACCGGCGCGTATGGGGCGGCGAACGGCTACCGGCGCTCTACGGTTCCGAAGTGTCCGTGAAGGGCCAGCCGGGCGAACCGGTGGGAGAGAGCTGGCTCCTGGACGCCGCCAGCGTGGTCACGAACGGGCCGTTCGAGGGTCGCGCGCTAAGCGAGCTGGCCAGCGAGCTCGGCGCCGCCCTGGTCGGCAGCGAAGCGTACGCCCGGTACGGCGCGCGCATGCCGTTACTACTGAAGTTGCTGGACGCCGCCCAGCCGCTGTCGGTACAGGTGCACCCCAACGACGCTTACGCCCTAGAGCACGAAGCCGCCACGGGCCACCTGGGTAAGAGTGAGGCCTGGTACGTGCTTGAAGCGGCGGCCGGATCCACGGTGCTGTGGGGCTTGCAGGAACCCGTTACGGCCGATCAGTTGCGGCGGGCCGCGGCCGACGGCGATTTGCCCGACCTGATGCACTCTCTACCGGTCAGCGCCGGCAGCGTGGTGGTGAACCCGCCGGGCACGCTCCACGCCGTGGGCGCCGGCATCCTGCTGTTCGAGATCCAGCAGTCCAGCGACCTGACCTACCGCATCTACGATTACGGGCGCTTTGGCGCTGACGGGCACCCCCGCGAGCTTCACTTAGACAAGGCCGCCGCAGTCGCTGACCTGTCCGGCACGCCGCCTGAACCCACCACCCCGCTTGAGCTCGGCGCCGGCTGGCACCGCCTGGTGCAGAGGCCCGAGTTCGTACTGGACAAGCTGGTCCTGACCGGAACGGGTCACAAGGTACGAGAGCGCGGCGTGCCCAGCGGCCAGCCCGACGGCGTCACCAGCGGCGCTAGCAACGGCGTGCCCGGCCGCGTGGCGCCCACCAGCCTGGAGACACTAACGGTGATAGAGGGCGAGGTGACGCTGTCGCTGCTAGAGCATGGTGACAGCGCGGACGCCAGCGGCCGACCGCATGTGGCGCTACCGTTCGGGCCCGTCCGGCTGAGCTTCGGAGAGACCGTGCTGCTGCCGGCCGGCTTGGCGCGCCCCTACACGTTGGCGGGCACGGGCGTGGTGCTGCGCGGCGCGGTGGTCAAGGAGCCCGCGTGAGCAGCTTCGAACGCCTGCACCGCCTGACCGACAAGGGGGTGCTGCGCGTGACTCTCGGGTCGCGCAGCCCCGCCAAGCTGGCGGCCGTAGCGGCGGCGCTGACATTGGTGGAGGAGAGCCTCGCTGCCGCGGGCGAAGACCCGTTCACGGTCGACCTAGTAGGTGTGAACGCCGCCTCCGGCGTAGCCGACCAGCCGTGGGGCGAGGCCGAGACCCGGCAGGGGGCACTGAACCGAGCCGAGGCGGCGCTGGCCCTTGAACCGGCCACGCACCTGTCTGTAGGAATTGAGGCGGGCGTGGCGCAGGAACCGGGCTGGCCGCTCTGGACGTTCGCGTGGATCATCGTGCTCGACCGGAGCGGCGTGCGGGGCGCGGCGCGCTCCGCTACCTTCGCCGTTCCTGAGGAACTGGCGGCGGGCGTGCGCGGCGGTTCGGAGCTGGGCGACGCGCTGGACGCCGCATACGGCCTGCGGCGCGCCAAGGACGGCCCGGGCGCCGTGGGCGTGCTCACGGGCGGGCTGATAGACAGGCCCGAACTGTACCGCACGGCGATGCTGCTGGCGTTGACGCCGTGGCTGCAGCCGCGCGGTGCTACATTCTTGACATGAAACTAAGACCGGTTTTGGCACTGCTGGCGGCGGCCACGTTACTGGCCGGTTGCGGTCTGGGCGGCCTCGGCGCGCCGGGCACGCCGGGCACGTTCGCTTACGCGGGTGACTGGCGCGGCACCGTGAGCGACGAGGTGAACGGCGCAGGCACGCTGCTGGTCACCTTGCAGCAGGCCGATCACGCGCTTACGGGTACGTGGCACGCGGTCATGGGCGCCGACGCCGCCCGGGCGCTGGGCGGCACTTGGGCCGGGCAGGTGTTCGTGGGGCAGGATAGCGACCTGCTGAACGGCACCCTGACACCGGCGGTGGCGGGGCAGTGCTCTTACACGCTTACGCTGGCGCGCGCTAATGAACAGTTGAGCGGCACCTACGTTCCCGTAGGTACCGCTCCTGACTGCGCGCACCTGGTGCGCGGCACGGTTCAGTTGGCTAAGCAGCAGTAACGCTGCCGGCGCTTTAGAGCGCGGTTCCGGGAGCGCCCTTACCGGGCTGCTCCGGGGTGGGGGCTGGCACGAACGCCGCGCTGGTCTCGGGCTCGCCTATGAGCATCACGTCGAGCACCTCGCGGAACTCCTTGACGGTGATGACCTCGAGCTCGCCGAGGATGGTCTCCGGTACTTCCTCGAGGTTGGCTTCGTTCTCGTGCGGCAGTATGACGGTCTTGATGCCAGCCTGGTGGGCGGCGAGAAGCTTCTCCTTCACACCGCCGATGGGCAGCACGCGGCCGCGCAGCGAGATCTCGCCGGTCATGGCCACATCGCCGCGGAGCTTACGGCCCGTCAGGGCGCTGACCACGGCGCTGGCCATGGCGATGCCGGCCGAAGGGCCGTCCTTAGGGGTGGCGCCCTCGAGCACGTGCACGTGCAGGTCGCGTGACTCGTGGAAACCGGGCGCGATGCCGTACTCGTCGGCGTGCTTACGCAGGTAGGCTATGCCGGCCTGAGCGCTTTCCTTCATGACGTCGCCCAACTGACCGGTGAGCGTGACGGTGCCTTTGCCGGGGATGGCAACGGCTTCGATGTCGAGCGTGACGCCGCCGACCGAGGTCCACGCCAGGCCGTGCGCCAGGCCCACCTGGGCTTCCTTCTCGGCCTGCTCATCTCTGTAGGGCGGCACGCCGAGCAGTTCGCGCACCTCTTCCACGCCGACCTCGCGTTTGCCTTCCCACGGCTCCTCCAGGAACTCCTTGGCGCTCTTGCGCGCCACCTTAGCGATGAGCCGATCGAGGTTACGCACGCCCGCTTCGCGGGTGTACTCGGTGACTATGCGGCGCAGCGCGTCGTCGCTTATCTCGAGGTGATCGATGAGCCCGTGGTCACGCAGTTGCCGCGGCACGCGGTAGCGGCGCGCGATCTGGATCTTCTCGTCCAGCGTGTAACCCGGGATCTGGATGACCTCCATGCGGTCTAGGAGCGGCCGCGGGATGGTGGAGAGGCTGTTGGCCGTGGTGACGAACATGACCTTGGAGAGGTCGTAAGGGATCTCGAGGTAGTGATCCGTGAACGTGTCGTTCTGCTCCGGGTCGAGCACCTCCAGCAGGGCGGAGGAGGGGTCGCCACGGAAGTCGGAGGTCATCTTGTCGACCTCGTCGAGCAGGAACACGGGGTTGACGGTGCCGGCCGTCTTCATGCCCTGGATGATGCGGCCAGGCAGCGAACCGATGTAGGTGCGGCGGTGACCGCGGATCTCGGCTTCATCGCGAACGCCGCCCAGGCTCATGCGCACGAACTTACGGTTGAGGCTGCGGGCTATGGACTTGCCGAGGCTCGTCTTACCCACGCCGGGCGGCCCCACCAGGCAGAGGATGGGCGCCTTGTAGTCGGACTCTTCGAGGTCCTTGGTGAGCTGCCTAACGGCGAGGAACTCGATGATGCGTTCCTTGGGCTCCTCGAGGGCGTAATGGTCCTCATCGAGCACCTCTTGGGAGTGCTTGATCTCGAGGCGTTCCTCGTCGGCTTCAGACCAGGGGAGGTCGATGAGGGTATCGAGGTACGTGCGCACCACCGTGGCTTCGGGTGAACCGCCGGCCATCTTCTCGAGGCGCTCGATCTCTTTCTCGGCGCGCTCCAGAGCGTGTTCGGGCATGTTCTTCTCGGCGACCTTCTTGCGGAGCTCCTCGGTTTCGGAGCCCTCGTCGGAGCCGAGCTCCTTCTGGATGGCCTTCATCTGCTCACGCAGGAAGTACTCGCGCTGGTTGGAATCCATCTGTTGCTTGACGCGCGCGCTGATCTGCTTCTCGGTCTCGTACCACTCCAGGTCGCGCGTCAGGAAGCCGTACACGAGCTCCAGGCGCTTGAGGGCGGACGGTTCCTCCAGGGCGGCCTGCTTATCGGCCACCTCCCAGGTGGCGTACTTAGCCACCACGTCGGCCAGGGAACCGGGCTCCTTCATGGAGCGGAGGTTCTCGAGGTGGAACGAGTCGAGGCGGAGGTTCTTGTTCTGCGTCGCGTACTCGCTGAACGCGGCCTTGACCTGCTCCATGAGGGCCGTGACCTCGTCGTCCTGCTTGTCGGCGGGGACCTCAGCGATAGTGCTGACGCGGGCGCGCAGGCTGGAGCCCGGCAGGTACTGGTCTATGCGGGCACGGTCGCGGCCCTCCACCAGCACCTGAAGGGTGTCGTTAGGTAGGCGGATGACTTGCTTAACGAGGGCCAGGGTGCCCACGTCGTAGAGTTCGTTCTCACCTGGGTCGTCGACACGGGAATCGCGCTGGACCACCAGCAGGACCCGGTTATCGCCCGCCTGCGCCTCTTCTAGCGCGCGCTTGGACTTGGGCCGACCGACGTCGACGTTCTCCAAGGTGCGGGGCAGGACGACCTGCGTCCTCAGTGCAATTACGGGTAGTTCCCAATCCATGCACCAAGTAAACCCCGTCAAGGGACGTTAAGACCGTAAGGTGGCTGACTCGCGCATGACGTTCAGAGCTCGAGCGTCTGGTCCAGTTCGGGCGCAAGTGGGCTTATACCCATAGCGCTGAGTTGCGGCGCGAACGCGTCCATGACCTCGGGCTCACCGTGCACCATGATGACCTTGGACGGCTTGGCGGGCTCAATGAACGCCATGAGGTCGTCGTGATCAGCGTGGGCTGAGAGGCCCGAGATGGTGTGGATCTGCGCCCTGACCACGATTTCGTCGCCGTAGATCTTCACGCGCTGCGCGCCGTCTTGAAGGGCGCGCCCGAACGTGCCGTGCGCCTGGTAACCCACGATGATCACGCTGGCCTCGCCGCGCCACAGGTTGTGCTTCAGGTGGTGCAGTATGCGGCCGCCGGTCATCATGCCCGAGCCCGCCACTATGACCGCGCCGCCTTCTATGTCGTTGAGCTTCTTCGATTCGTCGGAACTGACCGTGTAAGTCATCTGCTCCGGTTCGAACGGGTCACGCCCCTGCGCGAGCTCGGCGGCGACCTCGGGCAGGAACTCGTTCTGGCAGCGCTGGTAGAGGCGCGTCATGCGGGTGGCCATGGGAGAGTCGAGGTAGACGGGCCGTGTGGCCACCGTGCCCTCGCGCATCTCGCGGTTAATGAGGTAGAGGACCTGTTGCGTGCGCTCGAGCGCGAAGGAGGGGATGAGCACGTTGCCGCCGCGCGCGAACGAGCGCACGAGCACCTCCTCGAACGCCGCTTCGGTCTCGGCGCGGCTCGGGTGGGTGCGATCGGCGTAGGTGGTCTCGATCACCAGCACGTCCGTCTCGTTAGGTCTCACCGCCGTGGAGTGCAGGGCGCTCTCGCGGTTGCCCAAATCGCCGGAGAACGTGATGCGCTCGTTGGCGCCCGTGACCTCTATGTAGCTCGAGCCGAGGATGTGCCCGGCGTGCCGGAACACGGCCTTGACCTTGTCTGAAAGCCGGTGCGGGCGCTCCATGTCCACTGCGCGGAAGCGCTCAATGACCGCTTCGGCGTCGGCGCTCGTGTAGAGAGGCGGCGCCACCTCGCGTTCGCGGCCCGCACGCACGGCCTTCCGCAGCGCACGTTCGTAGTCCTCCTCCTGTATGCGTGCGGAGTCGCGCAGGATGACCTTGGCTATCTCGGCCGTGGCTTCGGTGCAGTGGATGACGCCCCCGTACCCTTGCTTGAGAAGTATGGGCAGCCGCCCCACGTGATCGAGGTGCCCGTGCGTGACGAGCACGGCGTCCAGCGCGGCGGGTTCGAAGGGCAACGGGGCGTGGTTCAGGGCCTCCATGGACGAGCCGCCCTGGAAGAGGCCGCAGTCGACCAAGAAGTTGACGTCGTCTATCTGCAGGTGGTGACTGCTGCCGGTAACGGTGCGGGCGGCGCCCGCGGCTGTGAACTTCATGCGCGCCTCCAGAGGAGCCTGCCGTCCTCGAGGTCGGCGCTAACGCGCCCCTCCTCGCGAAGCCAACCGAGGTAGGCAGTGATGGTGGTGAGGTTGAGGTGGTAGCGAGCCAAGTCCGTCATGATGGCGCCCAGCTCGGTAGTGGCGCGGGCCAGCACGTCTTCGGTGCCCACGCCCGTGCAAGCAGCCTCGATGACGCGCGCGGCGTTCTCCAGCGCCCGCCGGTTAAGTTCTACGAGCTCGCCCACCTGCTCCGTGGGTTCGCCGTGGCCGGGTAACGCCACGCGCACGGTCTCTGTCTCTAAAAGCCCCAGCACGGCGTCCAGGCTGCTCAGCTGGCCGCCTACGTCCTGCGAGAAGGGGAAGGGGTACTTCTCCAGCGTGGCGGCCCCGAAGAGGGCGTCGGTGGCTAGCAACACATCGTCTACCAGCACCGCCAGCTGCCTATGCGAGTGACCGCGCACGTCCACCAGCTGGAAGGTCGCGTCGCCGACCTGCTCGCTGCCTTCGGCCACAACGCGGTGAACGGGCGACGCTTCGGCTTGGAGCCACTTGCTGGTCAGCTCGGGGAGGGGTTTGGCGCCGTGGAAGAGGTAGATAGGCTCCAGGATGGGGGCGCGGATGATCTCGGCCTCGATCTCGGGCGCCCACACTTGCGCCTCCGGGTATTGCCGGAGCAGGTAGGCGTTGCCGCCGTAATGGTCAGCGTGCGAGTGAGTGCAGAGGATGACGCTGGGGCGCAAGCCCAGTTCGTCAAGAGCCTTGCGGATCTTGCGGCCGTGGTCCTTGTCCTGCCCGGAATCCACGAGGAGCGCTTGCGAGTTGCCGACGTTGACGATTGCGCAGTTGACGCCACCTAGAAGAGCGTGAACGCGCTCAGATAGCTGCACGAGCATGCGGCAGGGTACCAGTCCGCCGCAGCTTCGCGAGGTAGAAGCCGTCCAAGCCGTTCGTGGGGAGGATGTACGCGCCCAGGCCCGAAAGCGGCTGAGGTGCCGGCGCCACGCTCGTGAGCGGCAGCGTCACCGGCTCAGGAGTGAAATCGGAACGCTGCTCCAGCAGCTTGGCCACCACCTCGGGCCCCTCGCTGGGCGTTAGCGCGCACACGGCGTACAGCAGCACGCCACCCGGTTCCACCAATTCGGCAGCGCTGAGAAGTAGCCGTCGCTGCAGGGCGGCTAGCTCAGCGACACTCTCAGGCGTCAGACGTAGCTTGATCTCGGGGTGCCCCCTCAGGGTGCCCGTGCCGGAGCAGGGTGCGTCGAGCACCACGTAAGGCGCGGGCGCCACGCCCGGCGGGGTGGTGAGGTCAACAACGTGGTGCTCAGCGTGGAGGCCCATGCGCTGCAGGTTGGCTTGGGCGGCCTCGGTGCGGCGGGCGCTCAGCTCGAACGCCGTCACTTGAGCACCGAGCGCTGCGAACACGGCGGTTTTCACGCCGCGACCCGCGGCCAGGTCATGCACCCGGGCGCCCGGGCCGGCGCCCAGCGCCAGGGCCACCTGCAAGGAGCTCGGGTTCTGCGGCTGCACCAGCCCCAACCGGTACGCGGCCAGCTCTGCTAGGGGCAGGGGGGAGCGCACCCGGTACGAGGCGGGGTAGGGCGCGCCCGGCTGGAGCGGCTCGATCTCGGCGCCGTCCTGGCGCAGCGACCGCGCGGCTTCCTCGCTGAAGAGCGTCAGCCACAGCGGCTCGGGTGCCAGCATGCCCGCCGCGGCGCTGCGGGCGGTACTTGACCCGAGCGCAGTGGTGAACTGGCCTAACAGCCACTCCGGTAGGTTCGCCGCTACGTGAGGTGGCTGCTGCTGTGGCAGCTCGACGCGGCGCAGCACGGCGTTGGTCAAACCAGCCAGGCGCGGGCTCTCACGCTTAACTTGCGCCACCCAGGCGTTCACGGCGGCGTAACGCGGCGTGCCGCGGAAGAGCACCTCGAACGCCCCCAGGCGCAGCGCACCGTACACGCGGGGCGGCAGTTTACCGGGCGCTTTAAGAAACGGGGTCAGCGCGTGATCGACTTGCATGAGGCGCCGCACCACGCCGTAAGAGAGGTCCGTCACGAACGAGCGGTCGTGCCCCTCTAGCTGAGAGGCGTCCAGAGCGGCGCTGAGCGCGGGCGCCAGGTAAGCACCATGCAGCACACGTTCCAGCACGCCCAGCGCCACGCTTCTGGCACTGACGTGCATGCTCACCGCCCCACCACCTACGACCTACGAGAAGCCGTCAAGCGTGAGCGTTGAGTTGGTTGGAGGTTCCGCCGGGCACGGAGAACGACTCTATCAGGAACCGCACAGCCGTGCGCTCCTCGTCGTGCAACTCGAGTTTCACGAAGGAGGGCACCGTGTGCAGCCCGAGCCCTTCCGCCTCGATGTAGGAGCGCGCGATGGCGATGGCCTTAACGGCCTGGTTAACGGCGTGCGGGCCTATAGCCTGCACTTCAACCTCACCTGAGCTGCGCAACAGTGCGGCGATAGCTCCTGCGACCGAGTTCGGTCGCGACGATCCTGAGACGCGTAAGATTTCGATATCCGACCTCCAGACGGTGCACAGGCTGCTCTGATTGTGGTCCGCACATCATAAGCCACCACGCTCGTTCGTCACGTTTCGTTGGCGCCCGCTTGTAGTAGGGCTGCATAAAGTTCCCGCATATACTTGACACCCGTATGCAGCGCCCGTATAGTCACCAACAATGATCACGCGCTACACCATCGCCACCGCGAACCTAATCACCACCAGGGGTCGTGCTGGCTGATCTGCGCCTGTAGTAAGCCTTCACGAAAGACCCCGCCGAGAACGAACTCGGCGGGGTTTTCAGTTGGGAGTAAGGCAGAACAGCAGAGACGGCGCAGCGAAGCAGCGGTTCAGAGGCAAGTCCGGAAACGAGAACAACGTCGGAGGTTGGCATGACAGGTTCGGAAGTAGTGATGAAGATGCTGGAGAGGCACGGGGTGGAGGTGGTGTTCGGCCACCCGGGCGGTGCCATCATGCCCATCTACGACGCGCTGTACGACTCACCCGTGCGCCACGTGCTGGTGAGGCACGAGCAGGCGGGGGCGCACATGGCTGACGCCTATTACCGCGCGAGCGGCAAGACGGGAGTGTGCTTCGCCACCTCAGGGCCAGGCGCCACCAACCTGGTGACGGGCCTGGCCACCGCCATGATGGACTCCTCGGCCGTGGTGGCCATTACCGGTAACGTGGCGAGCGGCCTCATCGGCACGGACGCCTTCCAGGAAGCCGACGTGTACGGCATCACTACCCCCGTCACCAAGCACAACTTCCTGGTCAAGGACATAAACGAGCTGCCGCGGGTGCTTACCGAGGCGTTCCACATAGCCAGCACCGGCCGGCCCGGCCCCGTGCTGGTGGACATAACCAAGGACGTGCAGCAGGCTCAGTTCGAGGGCAGCCTCGACGTGGAGATAGACCTGCCCGGCTACCAGCCCGACGTGATAGCGGCGGAGAGCGCCGTGGCCGCCGCGGCCGAGGCCGTGGCCGCCGCCAAGCAGCCGGTGATGATTATCGGCGGCGGTGCCCAGAGCGCCACCGACGAGGTGGTGGCGTTCGCCGAAGTTACCGGCATTCCCGTCATCACTACCCTCATGGGCATAGGTGCGTTCCCGCCGGGTCACGACCAAGCGCTAGGTATGCCGGGCATGCACGGCACCGTGACCGCCAACAAGTCGATCAGCCACTGCGACCTGATCCTGGCCGCCGGCATGCGTTTCGACGACCGCGTAACCGGCAAGCTCAGCCGCTTCGCTCCTAACGCCACCATCGTGCACATAGACATAGACCCGGCAGAGATAAGCAAGCTCGTCAAGGCACACGTGCCGGTGCACGGCGACGTGAAGGACGTGCTGCCGCGCATGGCCAGCAAGCTGGACCGGCTCGACATCCAGCCGTGGCGCGACACCCTGGCTGAGTGGAAGGCTAACTACCCTGAGAAGTACAAGGCTGATAAGCCGCTCGTCTCGCAGGAGGTGCTCGGCATGTTGCGGGAGGCCACACAAGGGGCTGGCATCGTGACCACCGAGGTGGGGCAGCACCAGATGTTCGCTGCGCGCCTCTTCCCGACCACCAAGTCGCGCTCGTTCATCACCTCCGGGGGCTTAGGCACGATGGGCTTCGGCTTCCCCGCCGCTATCGGCGCCGCCATGGCGCGCCCGGGCGAAACGGTGGTGTGCGTGGCCGGTGACGGTTCGGTGCAGATGAACATCCAGGAACTCGCCACCCTCTATAAGCACCAGTTGCCGGTGGTCATCGCCATCCTCAACAACGGTGTGCTGGGCATGGTCAGGCAGTGGCAGGAGATGTTTCACGCGCAGCGGTACAGCGAGATCTACCTGGCCGACAGCAACCCGGACTTCGCGAAGCTGGCGGAAGCGTACGGCATCGAGGGTCATAACGTCTTCGAGCGCGACGACGCGCGCCGCCGCATAGATGAGGCGCTGGCGAGCAAGAAGCCGGTGCTCCTCAACTTCTTCGTTTACGAAGCCGAGAAGGTGTTCCCCATGGTGCCCGCGGGCGCCGGCATCGACGAGGTCATCCTGGGCGACCAGGAGCCCGACGAGGGCGGGAAGCGCGCGGAGCGCGAGGTCGTGGAAGCGTGAGCCGCCACGTCATCAGCGTCACCGTCCGTGACCGCCCCGGCGTGCTCGTGCGCATAGCCAGCCTCATAGCCAGGCGCGGCTTCAACATCGAATCTCTCTCCGTGGCGCAGTCCGAGAAGCCGGGCCTCAGCCGCACGACGTTCGTGGTGGTCGGCGACGACCCCACGCTGGAACAGGTACAGAAGCAGCTCAAGAAGCTGCTCGACGTGATCGAGGTGATAGACCACTCCGTAGCCAAGTACGTAGACCGCGAACTCATGCTCATCAAGGTGCGCGTGGACAACCCCGAGGAGCGCGTGGAGATACGCCAGGTGGCGCAGGACTTCCGCGCGCGCATCGTGGACGTGGCGCGCAGCGCCTTGATCTTCGAAGTCACCGGCGATGAGGGCAAGATCGACGCCTTCATCGAGCAGATGCGCCCCTTCGGCATAGTCGAGCTCATCAGGACCGGCCGCGTGGCCCTCGGTCGCACCGCGCTCGACGCGCCAGAAGCTGACGACACCCACCGCAGCGAACCCACACCACCGACCAGCGAAAGCGACTCCGCGGCCCACGGCCGCGCCAACTAGGGAGAACAGCACAGCACATGGCAAACATCTACTACGACGACGACGCCAACTTAGGCCACCTCAGCGGTAAGACCGTAGCCGTCATCGGTTACGGCAGCCAGGGCCACGCGCACGCGCTCAACGCTCACGAATCGGGCGTTAACGTGGTGGTGGGCCTGCGCCGCGGCTCGGCCTCCTGGGCCGAAGCGGAAGGCGCCGGACTGAAGGTCATGGAGGTCGCCGAAGCCGCCAAGGCGGGCGACCTGGTCATGATCCTGCTACCCGACGAGGTGCAGGGCAGCGTCTTCGAAGCCGACATCAGACCTAACCTGGAGGCCGGCAACGCCGTGCTGTTCGCTCACGGCTTCAACATCCATTTCGGTCAGGTGGTGCCGCCCAAGGACGTGGACGTCTTCATGGTGGCGCCCAAGGGTCCAGGGCACCTGGTGCGGCGCGTGTACACCCAGGGTGCTGGCGTGCCGTGCCTCATGGCTATTCACCAGGACGCTAGCGGCAACGCCCGCAACCTGGCGCTGGCTTACGCCAAGGCCATCGGTGGCGCGCGCGCCGGGGTGCTGGAGACCACCTTCCAGGAGGAGACCGAGACCGACCTGTTCGGCGAGCAGGCCGTGCTGTGCGGCGGCGTCACCGCCCTCATGCAGGCGGGCTTCGAGACCCTCGTGGAA